>NZ_BAABMO010000032.1:0-50549 GCF_054767435.1 Proteus sp. MB838 | reverse complement strand
GGGTTCTTTGGTCGCCGAGTTATTTCGCGGGGAGTTGTGGTGGCGCACCAATATCCATTATCCGCCAGTACATTGAGCAACAGGAAACACCGAGTTAGTTAAAAAACCGCGCCTTATATCCCCGACCTGAAGGACGGGGTTTTACGGTGCTTTGGATAAGCTGATTTACAGCTGACCCTCTTTTTTGCGGATCAAATAACGATAAGGTGTTGCTTGCGTCTCTTGCTGTAATAGGTCATGTTCCATAAAACGACAAAAACCGGGAATATCACGCACTGTAGCCGGATCATCAGCAATCACCAACAGTGTTTCCCCCTGAGCCATATTTCTTATGGTTTTACGCACTAACATAACAGGCTCAGGACAACGTAGTCCTAAGGTATCTAATGTTTTTGTCGCATCATCAAATTGGGCATTCATTGTATTAACCATTTTTTCGCACTAACAGATAGCACTATTATATCTCGCTTTGCCTCGTACATCACGGCACATTCATCAACTTCACGTTGAGTTATCGCCGATCTTTGCTTTTGTTGCGCAACAAGAGTATGATGCGCATCCTCTCCTGATGAGAGAAAATCATACGTTTTATTGGGTTCCCTCACCCCAATCACTAAAAAGGTACAATTTATGTATAGGTTTACCTCCCGCCAAAAAGCGGCGGCGCTATTATGGCTTTCGTTATTTCATATATTGATAATTACTTCTAGTAACTATCTTGTTCAATTGCCTATTTCTATTTTTGGCTTCCATACCACATGGGGTGCATTTACTTTTCCATTTATTTTCTTAGCGACAGATTTAACTGTTCGTATCTATGGAGCCCCTCTGGCAAGACGCATTATTACTGCCGTTATGATACCGGCATTAGCTATTTCCTACCTAATATCAACACTCTTTTTCCAAGGAAGTTGGCAAGGTTTTGCCTCACTCAATGATTTTAATATCATGGTGGCAAGAATAGCGACAGCAAGCTTTATGGCGTATGTGTTAGGACAAATTATGGATGTTTCTGTCTTTAATCGTTTAAGACAACAACAAAAATGGTGGGTTGCACCAAGTGCAGCGATGTTTTTTGGTAATTTCTTAGATACTGTTGCCTTCTTTTTTATTGCCTTTTATCGCAGTACAGATGCGTTTATGGCGGCCAATTGGGTCGAAATAGCGCTTGTGGATTACACTTTTAAATTGACGATTTGTATGCTGTTTTTCTTACCGGCCTATGGCGTATTATTGAACTTTATTTTGCGCTACTTTTTTGCACAAGAAAATCAACAACAAAGCTATGCTCAAATCCGTCCTTAGCTGATTGACTCCCCCAATAAGGCTTTATTCTTTGCACAATAAAGCCTTAGCTTACTTTTACCAATACCTTGATCTACCGGCAATAAATACCATTATTTAGCATAATAAGTGAAGACACCGCACTACTATTGATGAATGATAAAGAGTAAGACTTTTATTGCCTAGCAATACAAAAATTAACCCGTTTCAATATAATATTTTTATTATCAATTAAACTATTAATAGTATTCTGGATCATCTCAGCTTTTTTCCATCTCGGTTAAGATGATATTCCCCGCCATAAAGATTTTTTACTCTTTTGAAGATAGTAGGAGTCTATTATGTTAAAAGTTATTCAATCCCCAGCGAAGTATATCCAAGGGCCTGATGCGTTATATCATATTGGGAAATATACAAAACCTTTGGGTGAGAGAGCATTGATTATCGCTGATAAGTTTGTCATGGATCTGGCTGGCAGCATCGTCAAAGACAGCATGACACAGTATGAAGTCAATGGACACTTTGAACAGTTTCACGGTGAATGTACACATAAAGAGATTGACCGCTTAGTTGAGATAGCCAAACAACAAGCCGCTCTTGTTATCATTGGTGTTGGGGGAGGAAAAACCCTTGATACCGCCAAAGCCGTCGCCTATAAATGCCAGTTACCTGTGGTGATCTCTCCTACTATCGCATCAACCGATGCCCCTACTAGCGCACTTTCTGTTATTTATACAGAATTAGGCGCATTTGATAGCTATCTTTTCTACCCGAAAAATCCTGATATCGTTGTTATGGATACCAATGTGATTGCCTCAGCACCACCACGTTTATTAGTGGCAGGGATGGGAGATGCCTTAGCGACCTATTTTGAAGCAAGAGCCTGTAGTCGAGCACAAAAGCAAACAATGGCTGGAGGTAAAACCACCCTTGCAGCACTGGCATTAGCAGAGCTTTGTTATCACACCCTACTTGAAGATGGCTATAAAGCCAAACTGGCCGTCAGCCGTAGTGTGTGTACTACTGCGGTTGAAAATATTATCGAAGCAAATACCTTTTTAAGCGGTATTGGTTTTGAAAGTGCCGGATTAGCCGCCGCACATGCAATACATAATGGTTTCACTGCATTAGAAGAGTGCCATGCAATGTATCACGGTGAAAAAGTCGCCTTTGGTACTCTAGTTCAACTAGTGCTAGAAAATAGCCCGTTAGAAGAGATCGAAGAAGTACTCGATTTCTGTGTTCAAGTTGGCTTACCTGTTACCTTAGAAGAATTAGGCGTACATGCTACAGGTGATGAATTAAATGAAAAAATCATGGCTGTCGCAGAATTAAGCTGTGCAGAAGGTGAAACAATTTACAATATGCCATTTGATGTTGATTCCGATAAAGTGTTTGCGGCGATTATGGCAGCAGACCAATTAGGGCGTGAGTGGTTATATTAAGGATTAATATTAATGGCGCCAACAGGGTGCTCTGTACCCTGTTGACTCACGATGTGATGTAAAGTAATAAAAAAGGGAATAAAAGGTCGACTTTTATTCCCAAATTGCTTGTTATTGTGATCAGTGACTACGTTATTGTTATCTGATTAATTTTTTCTACAATGCCCGAGCTAATAAGCTAATTGGGTGTTCACATTTTTTGGTTGTTGACATTTCTATTTGCCATTTACAGGTTTCGCAATCTGTAATGACTAAATCACAACCACTCTCTTCAATTTGACGGAATAATCCCGCCCCAATGCCTTGCGCAACATCGTAGTTCTCCGATTTAAAACCATAAGTACCGGCAATACCACAACATTGTGAATCTAATACAATCACTTCTACCCCAGGAATACGTTTGATTAAATCAATGGAGTAAGCCGCCCACCCCATTTTTTCCATATGGCAAGGGGTATGATAAACCACTTTTAATGGGGTATGTTTTAATGGTAATTCACGCCCTTCTTCCAATAACCGATAAATATAACGTGTTGCTAATTCTATATTTTCCCGTACTTTTGAAGTATCAATATCTAGAATATGTTCATATTCATCACGAATAGTGAAAGTACAAGTAGAAGATGTAGCAACAACCGGAATGTTGTTCTCCACAATTTTTTCTGTCAGAGATTCAAGGTTTACGGTGGCTTGTTTTTTCGCTTGTTTCACAAAGCCGTTGGCAATTAATGCAACACCACAACATTTTTCACGTTTTAATAGTTGAACACCAATATCCATTTTATTGAATACTTTAACTAAATCTTTCCCTAATTGAGGGTGATTGTAGTTAGCATAGCAACCGTGGAAAAACGCAACCTGATCTTTAAAGCGTGCTTGCTCTTCAACCTGTTTTTTCATCCATGTTCTAAATGTACCAAAAGAGTATTTGGGTAATTCACGACGATGGTCGATTTTAAGCGCTTTATCCAAGATTTTACGTACTGGTTTTAATCCGGTAATAGTGTTAACAATCGGCGCCATTGGCGTAGAGAGCGTTCCCATTAAATCAGTATGACTTAAAATAGCATCACGAATTTTAGGTGTTTTAGGATTGTAGTTAAGTTTAGCACGGGAAATGATATCCCCTATTTTTACATCTGAAGGACATGCCACTTCACAACGTTTACAGTTAGTACAGTATTTCAGTGCTTCATCATAAAGCATGGGATCTTTTAAGCGTAAACGCTCACCATCAGGGCCTGCTTGTTTAGGTCCTGGATAGAGTGGATTGACCTTTGCCACAGGACAATAGGTCGTACAAACTGTACATTTAATACAACTTTCAAAACTGGTATCTTGTAAACTCATAGTACTGCCTCCACAGCCGCAGATGTGGTGTGCTGCGATTTATCACTCTGTAATATTTGTTGAGCTGCATAGAGTGCACTTATCATGGAGACACCTGCACCACAGCCTTCGTTTAGAGGATCAAAACCACCTAAAAGCGCCCCCACCGCATAGACATTGTCTAACGCTTCACCATATTTTAACGGTCTTAATTGACTATCTGTATTAACACCAAATCGCATATAAGGCTGTTTGGCAAACACATTGACTTGTGTCCACTCATTACGCGGTAAACTTTCTAATAAATCTAATTCCATTAATGGCTCGTAAATACGATCAAATTCCGCAATTAAGCCATTATTGAAAAAACTGCCTGTGGCTAATACGACATGCTCGCTACGGATAGGGATATCAGTATGATTACGGGTATGAATACCGACAACCTTATTACCAACTAAATCGGCTTCTTCTGCGCGATCACCCGGCATGATCAAACCACCTGCTTGTTGAAAACGCAGTTTTAGTGCCTGATGTAGGCGAATACCTAATAATGAAGGCGGTAATGTCGGTAATAGACAAATTGGTTTACCCACACACTCTTGTAATAAATTAACTGGCGCTTCTTCATCTAGCCCGATACATGCAGGTAGTACAATTGCCTCAACACTATTATCTATGTGTTTAATTAATTCTTCTGCTAATGCTTGCGTGTTTTCAGGCTTATCTAAATAGCGCGCAATATTAATTGCTCTAAACTCACTTGGATTATCACGTAGTCTATCCAATAAAGGTAAATGAATGTGATAAGGAATGGCCTCAATACCTTGTTCATTTAAAGTACTACTTGCAAACTGAGGTTGAAAATCCAAGAATCCCTCAATCCCCACCACCGCTATTTTTTTCCATAGGAATGGTTGATTAACGCTATAAGTCGGCACACGCTGTGGGCTCATCCAACTCATACGTGAACGTCCAACCGGGGTAATACGGTAATGGTTTTCATCACCGTTACCTTTATAGTCTAAATTTCTCGTTGTTGATAACAGCGTTTGCGCTTGCTCTATCAATTGAGTGACATTTGCTTCACCAATACGACTATATGGATGCTCTGGTGCTTGTTGTGCCAGTGTTGATAACGCTTGTTTCGGATGAGAAACTGGCGTGCCATCGGGAAGATGCGTTAATAAATCCAGTGATCCAGATGAAAAATGTAACGCACTTTGTCCATTACTGATAATGGCGCAAGATTTGCCTGCTTCAGCAAGGCGGATCCCCGCAGTCAGCCCTGCTAATCCGCTTCCTATAATGATAACGTCAAATTTCATCATCGGCCTCCACTGAAGCTGTTTTATCAATCATATCGGCATCTAAGCCACATAAACCTTGGTACACCCAACTGGTAAACTCACTTTCACGTAACGCATTACCCCATGCGATAGGACGAATACCTTTCCAACGTTCATTTAGAAAATGAGCAAGTTGTTGTTCGGAGCCATGAGGCGTTGTGACTTGTAAACGATTTAATAATCCTGCTGCGCGACAAGCACATAACTCACCTTGGCAAGTTCCCATTCCCACACGAGTACGACGGCGTAAATCGAGCAAATTATTCACGGTTAAAGAATTCACTGCATAACGAACTTCACCGGCCGTGACCGCTTCACATTCACACACTAAGCTTTTATCAATACGCTCATTACTCAATAGTTTATTGGCTAAATCGCCATGACGATAAACCGCTGAGCCTCGAATTGGCGCCGGTAACGACACCACACTACGCAATGCTTGCTCTGCTGATTGGCGAGAGCCAGGCAGTGGCTCTTCAGCCGTGGTACATTTTGCTGAAATATTTAATTTCTCACAGATCTTGTTTGTGGCCCATTCAGCCATTAATCGGTAAGTCATTAATTTACCACCCGTTATGGTGATAAAGCCCTCGAGTCCATCCCGTTGTGCGTGGTCAAGTAATACAATACCGCGGCTCACATTACGACCAGAAGGATCATCGTCGCTAGCCACTAAAGGACGTACACCGGCATAAGCACGTAAAATACGAGTTTGAGCCAGTTTAGGTGCCAGCATTGAACCTTCGCGGATCAGGATATCAACCTCTTCAGGGGTGACATACATATTGTCGATTTCATCATAAGGAACGCGAGTTGAGGTGGTTCCTATTAATGAGATGGTATCGCCAGGCACTAAAATATCGGCATCCGCAGGCTTACGACAGCGGTTGATCACCATATTATTAATACGGTGTCCTAAAATCAGTAATGCCCCTTTTGCTGGGAACATGCGGACTTTTAAATCACCATATTCTGCAATTTTTTGTCCCCATATTCCTCCCGCATTGGCCACTATTTGTGCGCGGATCTCATACATATTTTTAGATTGATGATCATAAACACGTACACCTTTCACACGGTCGCCTTCACGGATCAAGCCCATCACTTCATGATAAGTGAGCACTTGCGCGCCATGTTCACGTGCATCTAACATATTGGCCGCCGTTAAGCGGAAAGGATCAACCGTACCATCAGGTACTTTAACCGCACCAATAAGATTAGGATTCACCGAAGGCTCTAAGCGAATAGCTTCTTCAGGTGAAATGGCTTGAGCATCAATACCTGCCGCTTGGCAAGATTGAATAAAGGTTTGTTGGAATTCTAACGAATCTTCAGGGAGAGTAATAAAAAGGCCATCCGTTTTTTCAACACAATGACGAGCGACCCGTTTTAAGATCATGTTTTCTTCTATACACTCACGCGCTGATTCCGGATCGGTCACTGCATAGCGTGCGCCACTATGTAATAAACCATGGTTTCGACCGGTTGCACCGGTTGCGATATCGTGTCTTTCCAGTAGGATACAGCGTAATCCACGACGAGCACAGTCTCTTGCCATGCCTGCCCCCGTAGCTCCACCGCCGATAATAATGACATCTGTTTCTGTCACTGGTGAACCGCTCATCATAGAGATGCCCTCTCACATTACATTCAGCAAACGCTTAATTATTCTTTAACGTTAATTATAGTGTATAAGATACACAAAAAATGTGGTTAATGTTTGATAATGAGCAAAAACGAAAGAGAAACGCTCATGAGTGAAAAATTAAAACGACATATGTGATACTAATCACAAATTATTTACCAGAAAGTGTTTCATAAAGTTAACATATCACTCAAAATTACACATCTTGAAAAATTATTCGACAACTGAGTATTACTTCACAGTAAATTTGCTTCAACAAGTTTACTATTACGTTCGTTAAAGAAAATTTTTTGATTCCTTTGTTGTTCGTTTTGTCATTGTTTAATATCAACATATTAAAATAAAAGCCATCGGAGGCTAATATGTTAAGTCTGTTTAGACCTGCGCCACATAAAGCGCGTCTGCCAAAGGAACAGATAGATCCTGTCTATCGCCGTTTACGTTGGCAAATCTTTATGGGGATTTTCTTTGGTTACGCTGCTTATTATTTAGTAAGGAAAAACTTCGCTTTAGCAATGCCTTACCTCGTTGAAGAGGGATTCTCTAAAGGGGATCTGGGTTTTGCTTTATCAGGGATCTCGATTGCTTACGGTTTCTCTAAGTTTATCATGGGGTCATTCTCTGACCGTGCTAACCCGCGTTACTTCTTACCCGCAGGTCTTATTCTTGCATCCATTGTGATGTTAATTATGGGCTTTGTGCCATGGGCAACTTCGAGCATTATGATCATGTTCGTGCTGTTGTTCCTGTGTGGTTGGTTCCAAGGTATGGGTTGGCCTCCTTGTGGACGTACCATGGTTCACTGGTGGTCACAAAAAGAGCGTGGCGGTATCGTCTCTATTTGGAACTGTGCTCATAACGTCGGTGGTGGTTTACCGCCATTGCTGTTCCTGTTAGGTATGGCATGGTTTAACGACTGGAAAGCAGCATTATATATGCCAGCATTCGCGGCTATTTTAGTAGCGATGATTGCGTTTGCATTAATGCGCGATACACCACAATCTTGTGGTCTACCTCCTATCGAAGAATATAAAAACGATTATCCACCTGATTATAAAGAAACAGACGAACAAGAACTGACAGCAAAAGAAATCTTTATGAAGTATGTTTTCCCTAACAAACTTCTGTGGATGATTGCAATTGCTAACGTATTTGTTTACTTACTTCGTTACGGCGTATTGGACTGGTCTCCGACTTATCTTCGCGAAGTCAAAGATTTCGCCATGGATAAATCCTCATGGGCATACTTCTTATATGAATACGCAGGTATTCCAGGCACACTGCTGTGTGGTTGGATGTCAGATAAAGTGTTCAAAGGTAACCGTGGTGCAACTGGGGTATTCTTTATGACCTTAGTAACCATTGCCACTATCGTATTCTGGATGAACCCAGCAGGTAACCCGAACATTGATATGGCATGTATGTTAATCATTGGTTTCTTAATCTATGGTCCTGTTATGCTAATTGGTCTGCACGCCCTTGAATTAGCGCCGAAAAAAGCTGCGGGTACCGCAGCAGGCTTCACCGGTCTATTCGGTTACTTAGGGGGTTCTGTTGCGGCAAGTGCTATCGTAGGTTATACCGTTGACTACTTCGGTTGGGACGGTGGCTTTATGGTCATGATCGGCGGTAGTGTATTATCTGTTGTGTTATTACTTATCGTGATGATAAATGAAACCAAACACAAACGTGAAATGTCACAGAAGTATGAATAATCATTAACTGATTATTTATGAAATTGATTAAATCTCATCTCTAAAAATCAAGCCACATCAACTTTCTGATGTGGCTTTTTTATTGCCAACTGTACATAGCTTTATTGTACGAAAATGAAAATGGAGCAACTTTATGAGTACACCTTTCAAACTGAAACCGTTAGTGGCGGGCGTTCTTTTAACTCTATCTTTAAGTACAATCGCACAAGCAGCAAGCGATAAAGTAGTGATTGCCCATCGTGGTGCCAGCGGTTATTTACCTGAACACACCTTACCTGCCAAAGCACTCGCCTATGCACAAGGTGCCAATTATCTAGAACAAGATCTGGTGATGACAAAAGATAACCAACTGGTTGTCTTGCATGATCACTATCTCGATCGTGTCACCGATGTTGCTGAACGCTATCCAGACAGAGCAAGAAAAGATGGCCGTTACTATGCTATCGATTTTACTCTTGATGAGATCAAAGGACTGAAATTTACCGAAGGTTTCGATATTGTTGACGGTAAAAAAGTCCAAAGTTATCCAAATCGTTTCCCAATGGGAAAATCCGATTTTCGAATCCACACTTTCCAAGAAGAAATTGAGTTTATCCAAGGCTTAAACAAATCAACAGGACAAGATATTGGTATTTATCCTGAGATCAAAGCACCTTGGTTTCATGAACAAGAAGGGAAAGACATTACTAAAAAAGTTCTCGAAGTCTTAAAACAGTATGGCTATACCCAAAAGAGCGATAATGTTTATCTACAATCCTTTGATCCTAACGATCTAAAACGCATTAAAACAGAATTAATGCCACAAATGGGGATGGATTTAAAACTGGTTCAGTTAATCGCTTATACCGATTGGAATGAGACATATGAAAAACAACCAGATGGCACATGGACAAACTACAGTTATGACTGGATGTTTAAACCTGGCGCCATGAAAGAAATTGCGACTTATGCTGATGGCATTGGCCCTGATTATCATATGTTAGTAGAAGAAGACTCGACACCAGATAAAATCACCTTAACCGGTATGGCCGCCGATGCTCATGCCAACAAGTTAACCATTCATCCATTTACGGTACGAGTGGATAAACTACCTAAATATGCCAAAGATGGCGATCAGCTTTATGACATTATTTATAACCAAGCGGGTGCCGAAGGGGTATTTACTGATTTCCCTGATTTAGGGGTTAAGTTCTTACAAAAACAAGCTAAATAACCTTTATTTCTGTTATCCTGCTCTTATCAATAAAGGGCAGGATAATTTCCCTTGAGTTGCTCTGCTACTCTCACCGTATCTCATAGTGAAAATCGCTCCGATTATCCATACGCTTTACTCGTTTGTTATCACAGTATATTGTGTTTTAGGCTAATTTTATGCTCGTTTAAATGCTCGTTTACCAATTTTTCGTATTTTTCCATATTATTCATATTAAAAAAGAGAGCCTAAACTCTCTTTTTAATCTGATTAGCAAATAAATTATGCTCTATAAACAGGGAAAGCAATCACATCACTAATGCGCTCAACACCGAGTGCGAGCATAATCAGGCGATCAACGCCTAAAGCAACCCCTGAACATTCAGGTAATCCAGCTTCAAGCGCAGCTAAAAAACGCTCATCAATAGGTTGTTCAGGTAATCCCATGGCAACACGTTGACGATTATCACGTTCAAAACGAAGACGTTGCTCTTTAGCATCCGTTAATTCACGAAAACCATTTGCTAACTCAACACCTTTAAAATAGACCTCAAATCGCTCTGCAACACGATGATCTTCTGAGCTAATTTCAGCAAGGGAAGCTTGTGAAGCAGGAAAATGATAGATAAAGGTTGGTTTTTCAAGACCAATATGAGGCTCTACACCTGACACAAAAAGTAATTGCAGTAGCGTATCTCTATTTTCTTCTGTGTCAGCAATATTTGATAAATCAAGCTTTGCCGCAACCTCACGTAACTTTTCTTTATCTGCAGATAAAGGGTCGATATCGAGATAGCGCAAAAAGGCTTGTTGATATGAGAGCGATTCAGACGCTTCACAATCAAGCACTTCTTGTAATAAATCATCGACTTCATTCATCAACCGGTACATATCAAAACAAGGTCGATACCATTCAAGCATCGTAAATTCCGGATTATGATATCTACCGGCTTCCTCGTTACGGAAGCAACGCCCCATTTGATAAATTGGCCCACTGTTCGCCGCTAATAGACGCTTCATATGGTATTCAGGACTGGTCATTAAATATAACTTTAGCCCTTGAGAAGCACCAGGCCCCACAAATTGGGTTTCAAATGGGCATAGATGAATATCGGTAACGGTAGCCTGACTCATCATCGGTGTTTCAACTTCTAAAACACCACGATCAGCGAAAAAACGCCTAATATTACTGACAATTTTCGCCTTTTTCAGTAAGTTGGCGATTGAGGCGCTTGGCTGCCAATCCGCGATTTCACTCATGAACGAAAAACTCCAACAGAAAACAAAGCGTGCAGTTTACTCGCATCCTCTTCAACAGACAAATTTCTTCCAGAAAAGATGTACCATATTTTCATTCCCACCAATTATATTGATTAAATATCGACAAACATATAAATACAATCAATACAATTCTACAAATCATCTACTTTTTTGCGTTTTTTCGTCACTAGCAATAGCACGTCTATCCCAAGACAATAACGATAACAACTTTTTATGCCACTAATAGCGCAGCGGTGTATCAAAAATAAAAATTAGAATAATTCTCTTTCTCAATTAAGTTCAACAATAAACTCATATTTTTCTTATATAAAATAAGTCTATTTTTTATCAATTTTAAGCACTATTTAATATTTAGCGCCGTTAAGTTTGATGGCTATTATAATCTTTAAGAGATTTTATTAATATTTTATTAACAATTAATAAGACAAATCGATTTGTTTTAGATAAATAGTAAAAGTTTATTTTAACTATTTGTTTATATTTTTATTAAATTATATTAAAACAGCTTAAAGATAATTTATTTTACCTTAAAAATCAGTCAATAACAAAAAACCATTGTTCTTTGTAATTCAAATTATCTATACTTTAAAAACGAATTATTCATTGCTAACTTTATTTTTATTTTAGAATTAAATATTTTATTTTATGCTCAAGTTTATCTGGTTAATTATTAGTAAAACCGAGAATTCTTGGTGTAGATCACACTTTTTTTGTGAAATACGGGAAAACCATCATTCATATCAAATTTCCGTACCTTACATTTCGTTATACTAAAATTACAGTCAATGATAATAACGATGTTATCAAGCGTAGTCACAAGGCAGTGAAACATTTTCGTTACGGATAGCTTAAAAAAATAGCATTACTAAATTAATAATGTCAGTGAATTGAATTCTAGACAATTATTCCAATTTTCACTTGAACAATGGAGAAGCGCAGTGCAAACCTTTAATGCCGATATAGCGATAATCGGAGCCGGGGGCGCAGGCTTACGAGCAGCAATTGCTGCAGCGGAAGCAAATCCTCAACTGAAAATTGCTCTGATCTCAAAAGTTTACCCTATGCGTAGCCACACTGTGGCAGCAGAAGGCGGATCAGCAGCAGTGACTCAGGCTCACGACTCCTACGACTTTCACTTCAATGATACCGTTTCTGGCGGTGACTGGTTGTGTGAGCAGGATGTCGTTGATTACTTCGTTGAGCATTGTCCAACAGAGATGACTCAACTAGAACTCTGGGGCTGCCCTTGGAGCCGTAAAGAAGACGGGTCAGTCAACGTCCGACGTTTTGGTGGGATGAAAATCGAACGGACTTGGTTCGCCGCCGATAAAACCGGCTTCCACATGTTACACACCCTGTTCCAAACCTCTTTAAAATACCCACAAATTCAACGTTTCGATGAACATTTCGTTCTCGATATCCTTGTTGATGAAGGCCACGCTCGTGGTGTTGTTGCTATTAATATGATGGAAGGGACGAAAGTTCAAATTCGTGCTAATGCTGTCATTATGGCAACAGGTGGCGCAGGTCGCGTTTATCGCTTTAATACTAATGGCGGTATCGTTACAGGTGATGGTATGGGGATAGCCTTACGTCATGGCGTGCCACTGCGTGATATGGAATTTGTGCAATATCACCCAACTGGTTTACCGGGCTCAGGTATTCTGATGACCGAAGGTTGCCGTGGTGAAGGGGGTATTCTGGTCAATAAAGATGGTTACCGTTATCTACAAGATTATGGCCTAGGACCAGAAACACCATTAGGTAAACCCGAAAATAAATATATGGAATTAGGTCCTCGCGATAAAGTTTCTCAAGCATTCTGGCATGAGTGGCGCGCGGGTCGTACCATTAAAACTCACCGTGGTGATGTCGTGCATCTTGATTTACGTCATCTGGGTGCGAAAAAACTTCATGAACGTTTACCATTCATTTGTGAACTGGCAAAAGCGTATGTGGGTGTTGATCCAGTTAATGAACCTATTCCAGTTCGTCCAACTGCACACTACACCATGGGTGGTATCGAGACTAATCAGCGCACAGAAACACGTATTAAAGGTCTGTTTGCGGTGGGTGAGTGTTCATCTGTCGGCTTACATGGCGCTAACCGTTTAGGTTCTAACTCACTGGCTGAACTTGTAGTATTTGGCCGTCTTGCTGGGGAAGAAGCTGTTCGTCGTGCCCAAGAAGCAACCCCTGCTAACGCATCAGCATTAGATGCACAAACTCGTGACATCGAAGACAATCTGAAAAAACTGATGAACCAAAAAGGTTCTGAAAATTGGGCTCAGATCCGCGATGAAATGGGTGAAGCCATGGAAGAAGGTTGCGGTATCTATCGTACACCTGAATTAATGCAAAAAACCATTGATAAACTGACTGAACTAAAAGAACGTTTTAAACACGTAGAAATTAAAGATACCAGTAGCGTCTTTAATACTGATTTACTGTATAAAATTGAGCTTGGCTTTGGTTTAGATGTCGCTGAATGTATGGCGCATTCTGCATTCAATCGTAAAGAGTCTCGTGGTGCACACCAACGTCTTGACGAAGGTTGTACTGAGCGTGATGACGTGAACTTCCTTAAACACACTCTGGCATTCTATAACCCAGAAGGTGCACCGCGTTTAGAATATAGCGATGTGAAGATCACCAAATCTGCTCCTGCTAAACGTGTCTATGGTGGTGAAGCGACTGCACAAGACAAGCAGAATAAGGAGAAAGCGAATGGCTGATGACATGAAGCACGTTAAGATGGAAGTCATGCGCTATAACCCCGAAACGGATGATGCGCCTCATTTCGTCACTTATGATGTGCCTTACGATGAGCAAACCTCATTATTGGATGCATTGGGTTATATTAAAGATAACTTAGCGCCAGATCTGTCTTACCGTTGGTCTTGCCGTATGGCGATTTGTGGCTCTTGCGGCATGATGGTTAACCGAGTCCCAAAATTGGCTTGTAAAACCTTTATGCGTGATTACCCAAATGGGGTGAGAATCGAAGCGTTAGGTAACTTCCCTGTCGAGCGCGACCTTGTCGTCGATATGACTCACTTTATTGAAAGCTTAGAAGCGATTAAACCTTACATCTTAGGGAATGATCGCAAGCCTTCAGAAGGTCCAAATAAACAGACTCCTGCTCAAATGGCGAAATACCACCAATTCTCTGGTTGTATCAACTGTGGTTTATGCTATGCAGCATGTCCTCAGTTTGGTTTAAATCCTGAGTTTATTGGTCCTGCAGCGATTACGTTAGCACAACGTTACAATACCGATAGCCGTGACCATGGGGCTAAAGAGCGTATGCCTCAATTAAATAGTGAGAATGGCGTCTGGTCTTGTACTTTCGTGGGCTACTGCTCTGAAGTCTGTCCAAAACATGTGGATCCTGCTGCGGCTATTCAGCAGGGTAAAGCAGCCAGTGCGCAAGACTTTGTCATTGCCATGCTGAAACCACGTTAAGGAGGAAACAAGACATGACAACAAAACGTAAGCCTTATGTTCGTGGTATGCAGCCAAACTGGTGGACGAAACTCGGTTTCTATCGTTTCTACATCACCCGTGAAGGAACTTGTCTACCACAACTTTGGTTCAGTCTGGTTGTACTGTTCGGTGTATTTGCACTGAAAAATGGACCAGAAAGTTGGGCGGGATTCGTTGGATTCCTAAGTAACCCAATAGTGATGCTGATTAATATTGTGACCCTTATCGCAACGGTATTCCATACGGCCACTTGGTTTAAGCTTGCACCGAAAGCCGTTAATATCGTCGTTAAAGATGAAAAATTACCACAAGAGCCTATCGTTCGTGGTTTATGGGGTCTAACCATCGTCGTGACTGTCGTTATTCTGGCAGTGGCGCTAATTGTTTAACCCAGGAGGAAATAATGAATCAGAATCAACTTCCTAAGCGCTCTGATGAACCTATTTTCTGGGGATTATTTGGTGCAGGTGGTATGTGGAGTGCGATTGTCTCTCCAGCAATTATTATCCTGCTCGGTATTCTAATCCCGATGGGTATTGCGCCAGAAGCATTTACTTACGATCGTATCATGGCATTTAGCCAAGGTTTTATTGGTCGTATTTTCTTACTGCTAATGATTATTCTGCCAGTTTGGTGTGCATTACACCGTATTCACCATACGTTGCACGATTTTAAAGTGCATGTACCTGCTAGTAATTGGGTATTTTATGGTGCTGCAGCAATTATTAGTGTTATCGCAATTATTGGTGTTTTTACACTATAATCGCTTGATAAATAAAATTAAAGCCACTCATTGAGTGGCTTTTTTTATCGCTAAACTGTGTGAATATTACTGACAATTAGCTCGCCAATTTCAAACCAATAATACCGAAAACAATCATCGCTAAACTCAATAAACGATAAATATTGGCGGATTCACCAAAAACGATAATACCAAAGATAGCCGTACCAACGGCACCAATACCGGTCCAAATGGCGTAAGCCGTACCCGCAGGTAAGCCTTTCATCGCATACGATAACATCCCCATACTCACGATCATCGCACTGATCGTAATAATACTTGGTGTTAAACGGGTAAAACCATGAGTGTATTTAAGACCAACCGCCCACACAATTTCTAATAGGCCAGCGACAAAGAGAATTATCCAAGACATAAACTACCCCTATTGATAATTGGGGTCGTCCCCTGAATATACAGATTAAAAAGCTGGGTCGTCCCAGCCTTTGAAAAGTGAAAATAGAGTATAAGAAAAAGTCAGCAACCATGCAAATAGTATTAAATTTGCTCAAGCACGTTTAGCTGTACTTTCCTCACCATAGAGAAAAGCACTCACATCGTCTTCGACTTCCCCCATCGCCATCAATGCGTTAAGGGTTTCTTGTGCTTCTTGTTCGTTAACGATACTCATGGCAAAACCCACATGGACTAATACCCACTTACCAATCATCGTATCAGGCTCGCCTTCACAAACTAATGCGATATTCACTTCACGCTTAACACCACAAACATCGACCAATGCATTTTCAGTGATGGTTTTTCCCACTTCAACAACTTGACCTGGAATACCAAGGCACATAACAACCCCTATTCGATCTCTATTTGTTTTATGCGCATTGCATCGTCATTCTCAACCCGCAAATTTTGACTACCACAAGCAGGACAACCTGCATTAAAAGTCGAAACAGTCACCACTTGATGGCAATCCCAACACCATGCTTTAGCAGGGATAACCTCAATATGTAGCTGGCAACCTTGTGCGATAGTATCTCGACAAACAATATCAAAGCAAAACTCAAGTGCAGAGACTTCAACACAAGATAGTGCGCTGATCTCCATCCAAACGCTTTTTACTTTTTGCGCATTATTTAATTTAGCTTGTGAGTCAATTATCTCAAATGCGCTCTGGCAAAGCGTGATTTCATGCATGTCTATACCTTACTTGAAGCAGGATAAATAATAGCAACTATAGTATCAGGACATAGTTGCTTTATTCTTGATCTTAGAACAATAAATCAGCGCCTGTTTCAAAAGCCGCTTTACGACGACGCTCTTTAACCATATCTTCAAGTGCATCTCTATCAATACAGACTAATGCCTGCGTTGGGCAGACCTCAACACAAGCAGGACCTTCAGCACGGTGATGACATAAATCACATTTATTGGCTTCTGCTTTAAATGCTTCAATCGTATTGAGAGCGGTTAATTTACGCATAACCGGACGAGAAACCACTTCCATAGTGCCATAAGGACAAGCCAAGACACAGGTTTTACAACCAATGCATTTATCCTGATCGACATAGTAATAATCTTTATTATGAATAATGGCACCATTAGGACAGACATTGGCACAAGGAGCATCTTCACATTGATGGCAGACAACTGCGGTACTAATTGAAAAGCCTTTCACCACATGAATGCGTGGTTGGAAATTTTGCTCACTAATTTGGTCGATTGCTAAATTATCTTGGGAAGCTTGCTGATGTGAAACAACACATGCTACTTCACAGGTATGGCAACCAATACACTTTTTAGGGTCTGCAATGATGAAACGGTTCATCATATTCTCCTGCTGTTTGTTATATATAGCCGTTATATTGGCGATAAACGCAATTAATTATCTAATTTAGAATAACAATTAGGTATCTATATATTAGATATAGCATGGTTCATGCCAATCTATTTTTAAATTAACTAATCCTTATTTTTCAATTAAATAATTTGCAAATAAAAATGATTATTAATTAGGAAAATTATATTTCGTCAATTTATTCGACATTTTTGACGATCTAATCAATCGATATATAAATAAATATATATCGATTTGTTAAATTTATATTTTTTACTTTCCCGTTAAATAAGAAAATAGCGGTTTGGATCAAAAATGACTCAGTCATTGATATAAATTTATAATAAAGCGATTACAATATAGTTAATTTTTTAGGGCAATCGGTGGTGTCATGAAATTAAGCAGTAACAATGCTGAAACTATGGAGAGCCTTCGCAGTGAGCGGAATCAATATCGTATACTTGTCGATATTACAAATTCTGTATTAGCGCATCTAGACATGGATGGCCTCATTTCTGAAGTATCTAAAGAAATACATCGTTTTTTCGGACTTAATCATATTAGTCTGATGTTATGTCGTACTTCATCACAAAATAGTCATGAAGGTATTCTTTATTCTAGTCGTTATCAGACAGGAAAATCTGTCATTCGTCAACAACGTAAGTTCAGTAGCGCCAATAACAAAGCCGAAGAAATTATTCATCAAAACAAACCCGTTTTAATCGATATCAATAAAGAAGATCAAGACGATGTTTTGATTAAACGTCTCGTAAAACAAAATATGCAGACGGCTTTGTTATTGCCACTGGCTTTTAACCGTAAACCGCTAGGTTTATTAATCCTAGCGCATGAAATAAGTAGTGTTTTTACTGAAGAAACTTGTCAATTATTGCAACAAATTGCCGCGCGCATCGGGATTGCAATTGAAAATGCCGCCGCTTATGAAGAGATAACTCACCTTAAAGATAGCCTTAAGAACGAAAATATTTGGCTTAATGAACAAATAAATAGAAATGGTAGTTTTAGCGAGATTATTTATCAAAGCGATGCCATGCATAATGTACTAGAACAAATTGAGTTAGTCGCTCAAAGTGACAGTACTGTACTTATCTTAGGCGAAACAGGTACTGGTAAAGAGTTAATTGCACGAGCGATCCATCGTTTAAGTCATCGTAAAAATAAGACGATGATAAAAATGAATTGTGCAGCAGTACCTTCCGGTCTGTTAGAAAGTGACCTTTTTGGACATGATAAAGGCGCTTTTACGGGTGCAACACATGCCCATGTAGGTCGATTTGAAATGGCAGATAAAAGTACGCTTTTTCTCGATGAAATTGGCGATATGCCCATTGAATTACAGCCAAAACTATTACGGGTTCTCCAAGAGCGTGAAATCGAAAGATTAGGTGGTAATAAAGTTATTCCTGTGGATGTACGCTTAATTGCAGCGACCAATAAAGATTTATGTGAACTGACGGATGAAGGGGAATTTCGAGAAGATCTCTATTATCGTCTGAATGTTTTTCCTATTATTATCCCGCCATTACGGGAGCGACCTGAAGATATCCCCTTATTGGCAAAATATTTTACGCAAAAAATTGCCCGCCGCATGGATAGAAAAATAGACTGTATTCCAACACATGCTTTGGAGCAATTAACCCATTATCCTTGGCCGGGAAATGTACGAGAGCTTGAAAATATTATTGAGCGCGCGGTTATTTTAACTCGAGGCTCTACGCTAAATTTGCAACTAAAAGAGTTAAATATCAATAAACCATCTCGTTTAAAACAAGTGCTTTCGCAACCATCAGCCATAGAAAAAAAGATGCAAACTAGCGCACCTGAAAGTGATGATGAAGAGCGTGAGCGGATAATACAAGCCCTTAGAGAAACTAACGGTGTAGTGGCTGGTGCCAGAGGTGCGGCATTAAAATTAGGATTAAAAAGAACCACCTTATTATCACGTATGCAACGCTTAGGTATTTCCATTCCTGAAATTCTTTAGTTTTACGACCACTACAGCCGATATTGTAAAACGAGTGTAATTAATTTGTTACACTCGTTTTTTTCTGTCCATTGGCAACTTTTTTATCCCTATCTATAATTTTAGTGGTTATATTTCTTTAATTATTATCACTAGTTAATTAACGCTAACTTATTATAAGAATATAAATAATCCATGGAGCATATTACCTATGAATGACCTGCTTACGAATAAAATTAATAAAATAAAAGAAGAATATAAAAATAATAAATATGTTTTTATTCCACAAAAAATAGTTATTGATTTAATAAAACAATTAGGTGCAACAGAGAAAGATATAGATACACTCATAGAATATGGTGATTATCTCGCGCAAGATCCTACATTGTCGTTTCGTCACTCTCGCACCGGACGCTACCTTTTCGATAATGAGGCTAAAACCATTTCACGACTAGAGTATCAACCTTTTGTCCTCACTGAAGAAGATGGCTTTATTCGTGAAGATAGCGGTGCACAAAGACACTTTCGAGCAATTGACGATCGCTGGCAAAGCAATACCGCTTACCAAGCATTATTAAAATTGAAAATGCTCCTGATTGAAGGAAATCGATTTACACCACGTCGCTTAACCGATCAACAATCCCCTAAATCAATTTCAACGGTATTTCATTTAAGACTCATTGCTGAACCTAATTCGTTAAGTGAGCTTTCTATTGAAGGGGTGCATAAAGATGGTGTTGATCACACCATGATTGTCATGATGAATAAAAATAATGTAAAAAATAATTCCGGCGCATTACGTGTTCATTCTCATCAAGAAGCAATAGGTACACCTTGGCAAGATATTAATCCTAATAATGTTCTCTATGAGCATAATAATGCCCAATATCTGGATATATTGTTAATTGCGGATAATGAGTTAAATCATAGTGGTACACCTATTTTTACGCATGACAATAACCACTTTGCTTATCAGGATTTTATTGTTTTATTATCCCGTTATCCAACCGTAGATACTCATCCATCACATCAGTTTGATTCAACCCAATTACATCCCGATTTACCACTAACGTTACATTTAAATAAGCAAGTAGCCTAATCATAAAGCGATAAAAAACCGAGCTTACTGATATCTAGATCAGTCATGCTCGGTTTTCGGACAGAAAATAAATATTAATCAGCAAAGTTAGCCTTCAGCGGCTTCTCTTAAACGACGTTTAATATTGTTATATTCTGTTTTTACATAGTGCTCAGCTTGAGCTTGATCTTTAATTGACTCAACACAAACCGCACAATATTTATACTCAGGTGTTTTGGTTATTGGACTTAAGTTTTCTGCAACTAGTTCGTTACAAGCCCCAATCCACCATTGGTAAGTCATATATACCGCACCTTTATTTGGTCTATCACTGACCGCAGCACGAGTAATAACCTTACCTTGTCGAGAGCGTATCCAAACCAACTCTTGATCTTTAATTCCTAATTGTTTGGCATCTTCAGTGTTTAATTGAACATAACCGGGTTCATCAGCCAATGCAGCTAATGCTTTACAGTTACCTGTCATTGAACGACAAGAGTAATGTCCAACTTCACGAACCGTTGCCAATACCATTGGGAACTCATCAGAGAGTTGATCAATAGGTAGCGCCCACTCACAAGTATAGAATTGACCTTTACCATTAGGAGTATCGAACTTACCGCCTTCATAAAGATATTGTGTACCTGGGCTATCTTCTGTTGGGCAAGGCCATTGAATATACGCCAAATCAGCCATTTTTTCGTAAGTTGCACCATAATAAATCGGGCATAACTCACGCAACTCATCCCAAATTTCTTTGGTGTTGTTGTAATGCATTGGATAACCCATTGCTGTTGCCATTAAGCTGATTATTTGCCAGTCTGTTTTAACATCACCAACAGGCTCTACCGCTTTATAGAAACGCTGGAATCCACGGTCTGCTGATGTGTACACCCCTTCATGTTCACCCCATGATGTGGCAGGGAAAACAACATCAGCAATCGATGCTGTTTTGGTCATAAAGATATCTTGTACTATCAGTAAATCGAGTTTTTCAAAAGTTCTACGAATAGTGGCTAAATCTGGCTCAGTTTGTAGTGGATCTTCCCCCATCACATAGTGTGCTTTAATTAAACCATGGTCGATATTATGAGGTACTTCACTAAGCGCATAGCCCACTTCTTCAGGCATCGATTCAATGCCCCAAGCTTTGGCAAATTTTTCACGCGCTTTCGCATCAGTAACATACTGATAGCCTGGTAGCGTATTAGGTAGTGCTCCCATATCGCAAGCACCCTGTACGTTATTTTGACCACGAACAGGACCTACCCCAACATATTTCTTACCAAGATTACCGGTTAATAATGCTAAGCTAGTGAGTGAACGAACGGTTTCAACCCCTTGATAGAACTGTGTTACCCCCATTCCCCACAAGATTGTCGCCGTTTCCGCTTTGGCATACATACGCGCGGCTTCACGGATAATTTGTGCACTTAACCCCGTTGTTTTTTCTACCGACTCAGGGGTGTAACTTGCGACTAATTGGCAATACTCATCAAATTGCTCGGTATGATTTTCAATAAAGGATTTATCGTATAATTTTTCCTCTATGATCACATTGGCAATAGCATTTAGCAGTGCAATATTAGAACCATTTTTCAATGCTAAGTGTAAATCAGCCAAGCGAGCTGTTTCGATATAGCGTGGATCACATACAATAATTTTGGCACCCTTTTCTTTCGCCTTCACAATACGGCGAGCGACAATAGGATGCGAGTCTGCGGCATTATAACCGAAGACAAATAGACATTTGGTATCCTCAATCTCAACGATTGAGTTGCTCATAGCACCATTACCGACCGAACGCTGCAGACCTGCAACCGAAGGGCCGTGTCAGACACGAGCACAGCAGTCTATATTATTATTTCCGATAACCGCACGAGCAAATTTCTGCATAACGAAGTTAGCTTCATTACCAGGTCCTCGTGATGAACCGGTTGTCATAATAGCTTTAGCGCCATATTTCTCTTTGATAGCAAGTAGTTTGCTACTCGCAAACTCAATAGCTTCATCCCAAGAAACCGCTTCTAATTTTCCACCTCTTTCACGGCGGATCATAGGTGTTTTAAGGCGTGGAGTCAGTATCTTAGTATCACGGATAAAATCCCATCCATAATACCCTTTCAGACACAGCTCACCTTGGTTTGTTAAACCATTGGCTCCTTCAGCGCCAATGATTTTACCGTTTTCCACCTTCAGGTAGATTTTGCATCCTGAGGCGCAATACGGACAGACCGTGATGACTTTTTTCATCAACATTGCTCCTGTGTTCATCAACTTTCAGGTTAATACCCGATTCTCTCCTTTATCTATGCAGAGACTGTGCCAAATAAGCCATTATTTTAAATATTTTATAATTAGATGAAAAACAAAGAAAAATAACAGACAGTTATCAGTAATAAGATGAGTAAGAGACAAAAAGGAAACAATTATCGACACTAATGACGATTTTTCTGTCGACGATGAGCAAGCAGTAATAGCAAAGATTAATCGGTCTAATTAACACGATTTGCTCTATGTATTCTTCTCATCAATAAAATTATTATTTTTCAATAAATACAATTAGTTATTTTTATTTAACAACTAAACACATCATTATTTGATGACAATATGATAATTTGACTTGCTATATTCTTATTTAGGTAAATTTTTAAGAATTAATATTTTGAATAACAATTTATTCGCAAGAAAAAAGGTGAAAAACAATAAAAAAAAAGCCCATAATACTGAACCTGAAAACAACAATGCGGTCTTAAAGACCTCTACACCCCAAAAATTTGATAATAGCTCAACATGCAAAAATTAAAGTTTTTACGATTTTCAAAAGAAAAAGTTTCTCTTTTTTTAGCTGTCTATATTGGTTTATTTCTTAATCTTTCCGTTTACATTGGCCGTTATGGCACACAGAATTCTCACAACTCCCTCATTGAAAGTTTATATATACTGGGTGAAGTTGCAGTAAACATTGCCTTTACTTTCTTCTTATTACGACTTATTTCTTTTTGTGGCACACTATTTTTTAAAATAGTCGCTTCTTTTATTCTGCTCATTAGTGTTTGTGCTAGTTACTATATCTCTTTCTTTGATGTAGTTATTGGCTATGGCATTATTATTTCTACGCTCACCACAGATATCGATTTATCAAAAGAGCTGATTAGCCCTAATGTGATTATTTGGATTATTGGGTTATCTATTTTACCCCTAGCGCTAACTTGGTTATGTAAGAAACCAGAAAAAAATATAACTCAGCAGCAAAAGAAAAAAATCTGGATCAAAAATACGGTCAAAATGCTCGTAATTGCTCTTGCGGTATTTGTCTATCTAAAAACCTTAGATTCGAAACAAAAAGCCTATGAAATCAAGAATAACTTAGATTTGCCAAGCTACAGCGGTGGTTTAAGTTACGCCTATTTACCGACCAACTGGATTATTCCTTTATTTCAATATGCGATAACACAGTACGACGACCACTTTAATAGCCAGAATATCTTTGATCCCGCGGATAACTTTACTTATATCCCGTCAAAAGCCAATGAAGATGTCTATGTGGTCTTTATTATTGGCGAGACAGCAAGGTGGGATCATATGGGGCTATTCGGTTATGAAAGACAAACCAATCCCTTATTAAGCCAAGAAAAAAATCTGATTGCTCTGAAAGGTATCTCTTGCGATACAGCAACAAAACTTTCGCTAAAATGTATGTTTGTGCGTGAAAATGGTACAGAAAATAACGATCAACGAACGTTAAAAGAGAACAATATTTTCTCAGTATTACATCAGCTAGGAATGACATCAGAACTCTTTTCAATGCAAAGTGAGCTTTGGTTTTACAATAAGCTTGATTTAGATAACTATGCCATGAAAGAGATGATGACCGCCAAAAATAGTAATTTTGGCAAAGAATTAGATGATACTTTGCTTATTAACGAAGTCGCAGATTCCGTTGCTCACTATTCTAAAGGTAACCACTTAGTAATTTTACACACTAAAGGTTCACACTTTATGTACTCACAACGTTACCCAAACGCATTTAAAAAATACCAACCTGAATGCTTAAACGTTGACGATGAGTGCACCAAAGAGCAGCTAATCAATGCTTATGATAACTCTATTCTTTATACTGATTACTTTATTGATGGTGTACTTAATACCTTGCGTGATAAAAAAGCCATTGTGTTTTATACCTCAGATCACGGCGAGTCAATTTCAGAAAAAGGTGGCTTACACGGCACACCAAAAGAAATTGCACCACCAGAACAATTTAAAGTGCCTTTCTTAGTGTGGATGTCAGATAGCTATTTAGCTGAGCCTGAAAATAAACAGTTATTTGATAATCTCAAACGAAATCAAGATAATAACCGGACTTTCTATCATCATAATATTTTTGACTCGATATTAGGCTGTCTAGGTTACTCATCACCCGATGGGGGGATTAATAATCAAAATAATCTCTGTTTTGGTGACATAACTAGCGAAGCACATTAAGTCGTTTCTAATCAATAAAAACCCCATGCTTAAGATTAAGCATGGGGTTTTTACTCGCTGAGATTAAAATAATGGCTTATTTAAAGTCAGCATCTGTATACAGGTGTGTTGCTTGAATTTCTTTGACGTTTCTTGCACCACCTAACATCATATTAATTCTTAACTCTTTATTTAATTGCTCGATAACTGAATTTACACCTTCAGCACCGCCTAAATTTAATCCATAAAGAATTGGACGCCCTACAGCAACAACATCTGCACCACTCGCTAGCGCTTTAAAGACATGTGAGCCACGACGAACACCACTATCGAAAACGATAGGAACACGTTTGTTCACGACTTTGGCAATGGCTGGCAATACATCAATGGTTGCTGGTGCACTATCTAACTGACGACCACCATGATTAGACACCCAAATCGCATCAGCACCCGCTTTAATTGCAGTATCGGCATCTTCAGGTGATTCAATACCTTTCACAATGACTGGTAAACCTGACATCTTTTTCACATATTGAATATCCGCAGGAGTAAATGCTTGTTTAGCTTGAGCATAGATCTCACTAATACCCGAACCTTTACCTGTTTTTGATTTATCATCACTGATTTTGGCGAATGCTTCCAAATTGGCAAAACCTAATGGGAATTGAAAACTATTTTTAATATCATCTTCACGATATCCCCCCACAGGAGAATCAACCGTTAAAATAATACCTTTCGCGCCATACTGTTTTGCTTGCGATAAAATATACTGATTAAACGCGTCGTTTTTACTCATATATAGCTGAAAAAAGAACGGATAACCCGGTTGTGCTTGCGCGACTTCTTTAATGGTTTTATTACCATAAGTACTTAATGAGAAAATAGAGCCCGCTTTCGCCATACCTTTTGCTGTGGCAACTTCGCCTTGTTGATGAGCAAGCCCTTGGGCTGCCATCGGTGCCTGAATAATAGGCGTATCTAATTTAATACCTAAAAATTCTGTTTTTAAATTCAGATCGGAAAATTCAATCCCTTGTAATGCACGAGGCATAATATATTTTTTATTAAATGCATTTGTATTAGAACGCAAGTTATTTTCGTCTTCAGCACCACCACGAATATAACCGAAAGCGCCTTTATCCATATTTTCTTTTACTTGATTTTCAAGAGCATCTAAATTAACTATTTTGATTGGATGTTCTGCGGTACTCGCTTTATATTCAGTCGCTTGCACAACTCCCACACTTAATGCCATAGCAATTGCAGTCGTTTTTAACAATGTATGTTTCATTATCTCCCCCTATGTAGGAATTAATGGATTATATTTATAGTTTAAGAAACAACGCTCAGATTATAAGAATAAATATAAACTCTATTTTTATAGAAACTTAAAATAATCGTTCTGATTTTTTAATATATAATAATTAAATAAATCAAATGTAACTTAATAAAAATTAGGTCATTAAGGAAAATATATATAATTATTTAAATATCATGATATTTAAATAACATAATGACATTTTAAAAAATAATCTTGATGTCGTTAAAAGCGAGTATAAGCTGACTATGGAAATAATGTATCTAAAGATTATTGCTTTAAGCATTCAAAAAATTTGTTTAAGTTAAAAAAAACCCCCGCGGGCGGGGGTGAGATAAGCGCAATTAAAAGTCTCAAATCAACTCAGGAGAAAAATACCTTTAGTGTCGATTACGAACAATTTGGTAACGGCGCGTTAGATACTCAATTGGCACGCTCCAAATATGAACTAAACGGCAGAATGGGAACAATAAAAAAATCGTCATACCTAGGAATATGTGCAATTTAAAAATAAGTGCAACACCTTCAAGATTTGCCGAAGCACCGCCATGGAATGTCACAATAGCTTGCGCCCATGCCACCAGCTTCATCATCTCACTACCATCCATATGCTGTGCAGAGAATGGGATAGTCAGTAAGCCGAGTGCAACTTGGACAACCAGCAAGGTTAAGATCATGATGTCACCAAATGACGATGTTGCTCTTACTCGTGCATTCGTCAAACGACGTTTTAACAGCATAATGCCGCCAATCAGCATTAACACACCACAAGTACCACCACCAACCATCGCCATAATTTGTTTATATTCAATTGGTAGAAAAGATTGATACATCCAGTGTGGCGTTAACATCCCCAGAAAATGACCTGCAAAAATGCCGATAATACCAATATGGAATAAGTTCGAAGCAAGTCGCATGTTTTTCTTGTCTAACATCTGACTGGAGCCTGCACGCCATGTATATTGACCATAATCATAACGTAACCAACTACCGATAAGAAAAACAGCACCAGCAATATAGGGGTAGATATCAAAAAACAACATATTAACGTAATTCATTTTTGTGCTCCCATATCTAGCGAATTACCGACATTGAGATATTGAACAGGCGTTTCTTGCGCAAAACGTCGCTGATGCTGGCTAATATTGTTACTACCACATTGCGCACTTTCACCTAGAAACGTCACTTGCTCTTCTTCCCATACGGCATCTAATGCAGCCGGCGTATCATCTACAGGCTCTTTTTCTACTTGAGCCGCCAGTTGTGAAGCGTCTAACTCACTTTGTGAGAGACAAAGCAATACATCAAAAAGAGCGTGATAATCACTGCCTCGCTGTTTTAAACGCTCACTCAGCAATGCCAAAATAGGGGCAATATTATTAAGCCCTTCAATACTTTCATCGGTAGGCAATAGCGTTAAATACTCAAGGTAAGTAGGTAAGTAATCAGGCAATTCACGACTACTTAAGGTGATCCCTGCTTGTTGATACTGATTAAGCAGATCAACCATTGCCTGACCACGATCACGCGATTCACCATGTACATGTTCAAATAACAATAGCGATCTCGCTCTACCTCGATCAAAAATCTCACTGTAATTCGCTTGTGCATCCAGCAGATCTTGTTGCGTGAGTTCACGAATAAACGCCATTAATTTTGCGACTTGCGTGACAGGAAGCTCGTCAGCTTCCTGCAATGCATCAATGATCTCATTACGATGTTCCCAGAGATCTTCGCTGGGATAATCCAATAACAGAGAAATAACTTTCAAAGAGATCATCATATTTTCTCCTCAGAACGGCGCTCATCTTGAGGGGTTTTGGAAGTGATATCGATGGCATCAATACGATGGCTATTAAACAGATTAAATTTACTCTCGCTGCCATGACAACCATCACCAAAACTAAAACCACAGCCGTTACGCTCAGGAAAAGCTTCTCTTGCTAACTCACGATGGCTAGAAGGAATAACAAAGCGATCTTCATAATTGGCAATCGCCAAATAGCGATACATCTCTTGTGCCTGTGCTTCGGTTAATCCCACTTGCTCTAATGCTGTCAAATCGGTTTTACCTTCTACCGTTTCTGCGCGTTTATAATGGCGCATTGCCAACATTCTTTTTAATGCTAATAACACTGGCGCTGTATCGCCTGCGGTCAGCAAGTTAGCCAAATATTGGACAGGAATACGTAAACTTTCTACATCCGGTAATACTCCCGTATGTGGCAACACTCCTGCATCAGCCGCAGATTGAATAGGTGACAGAGGTGGCACATACCACACCATAGGTAAAGTACGATATTCAGGATGTAATGGTAATGCCAGCTTCCAATCCACCGCCATTTTATAAACCGGCGAACGTTGGGCTGCATCAATCACACTTAATGGAATACCTTGCTCTTCTGCAGCTTTAATAACTTCAGGATCGAAGGGATCTAAAAAGATATCTAATTGACTTTGGTATAAGTCTTTTTCATTATCAGCACTGGCGGCTTGTGAAATTTTATCTGCGTCATACAGCATCACACCAAGATAACGAATACGTCCAACACAGGTTTCTGAGCATAGGGTTGGTTGACCTGATTCGATGCGCGGATAACAGAAAATACATTTTTCTGACTTACCGCTTTTCCAGTTAAAGTAGATTTTTTTGTATGGACACCCTGTTAAACACATACGCCAACCACGACACTTATCTTGATCGATAAGCACAATACCATCCTCAGCACGTTTATAAATCGCACCACTTGGACAGGTCGCGACACAAGCAGGATTTAAGCAGTGTTCACATAAACGAGGTAAATACATCATAAATGTATTTTCAAACTGCCCATACATCTCTTTTTGCATATGGGCGAAGTTTTTATCCGCAGCACGTTTGCTAAATTCGCCCCCTAAATCATCTTCCCAGTTTGGGCCTTTTTCGATCTTGGTCATACGCTGACCTGTTATCAACGAACGAGGACGTGCGGTGGGTAATGAGCCTTCTGGTGCATTTTTTAAATGCTCATAGTCATAATCAAATGGCTCATAATAATCATCTAATGCTGGCACATCTGGGTTGGCAAAAATCTTTGATAATAGCCCAACACGGTTACCCATTCTTGGTACTAACTTACCTTTAATATTTTTGATCCAGCCGCCTTTCCACTTCTCTTGATCTTCCCAATTTTGCGGATACCCTGTACCCGGTTTAGTTTCAACATTATTAAACCAAGCGTATTCCACACCTTCACGACTGGTCCAAACATTTTTACAGGTTACTGAACAGGTATGGCAACCGATACATTTGTCGAGGTTCAGTACCATACCGACTTGTGAACGAATTTTCATTATGCCTTCTCCTGTCCATTCAGGGTTTGTTGATAAGCATCGCCTTCACCATCAAGCCAATCAATCTGTTTCATCTTACGTACCACAACAAATTCATCGCGGTTAGAGCCCACAGTTCCATAGTAGTTAAAGCTATAAGCCAACTGAGCGTATCCACCAATCATATGGGTCGGTTTAGGGCAAACACGCGTCACGGAATTATGAATACCGCCACGCATTCCAGTTATTTCAGAGCCCGGTAGGTTTATTTGACGCTCTTGTGCGTGATACATATAAATCATGCCATCAGGAATACGTTGGCTAACAATCGCTCTTGCGGTTAACGCACCATTACTGTTGTATGCTTCAACCCAATCGTTATCACTAATACCCATCTCTTTAGCATCATCTTCACTCAGCCAAACCACAGGGCCACCACGACCGAGGGTTAACATCAGTAAGTTATCGCTATACGTTGAGTGAATACCCCATTTTTGGTGAGGCGTCAGGAAGTTCAGCGCTTTTTCTGGGAAGCCGTTCGGTTTTTTACCTTTCACGGCTTCGATTGCCTTAGTATCAATAGGTGGACGATAAACCACTAAACTTTCGCCATAAGCACGCATCCACTCATGATCTTGATATAACTGCTGACGGCCACTTAAAGTACGCCAAGGGATCATCTCGTGAACATTGGTATAACAAGCGTTATAAGAGACATGCTCATCTTCCAGACCAGACCATGTAGGACTTGAAATGATCTTACGAGGTTGAGCAACGATATCGCGGAAACGAATTTTCTCATCTTCTTTTACTTTAGCTAAATGAGTGTGATCGCGTCCTGTTACTTTACTTAGTGCATCCCACGCTTTTACCGCCACTTGACCATTCGTTTCAGGTGCTAAAGAGAGGATAACTTCGGCTGCATCAATTGCGGTTTCAATCGCCGGGCGCCCTTTTGCCACACCGTCATGACGAACGCGATTAAGTTTTTTCAGGAAATCAACTTCTGTCTGTGTATTCCAACCGATCCCTTTACCGCCATTACCTAATTTATCCATTAACGGCCCAAGTGAGGTAAAACGAGCATAGGTATTTGGATAATCACGCTCCACAGGAATAAGATGCGGTGCAGTTTTCCCCGGGATAAGGTCACATTCACCTTTTTTCCAATCTTTGACATCAAATGGTTGTGCCATTTCAGCCGCGGAGTCATGTTGTATTGGCTGTGTCACTAAATCGGTTTCAACCCCTAAATGACCGACACACAATTTAGAGAAGGTTTTAGCAATACCTTTATAAATTTCCCAATCGGTTTTAGACTCCCAAGCGGGATCTACCGCGGCGGTTAATGGATGAATAAATGGATGCATATCCGAGGTATTCATATCATCTTTTTCATACCATGTGGCGGTTGGTAACACGATATCGGAGAACAGACAGGTACTTGACATACGAAAGTCTAAAGTCACCACTAAATCGACCTTACCCTCACCGCCTTTATCTTGCCATTCCACTTCTTGTGGCTTAACTTGGCCTTGTTCACCTAAATCTTTACCTTGTAATCCATTTTCCGTCCCTAATAGATATTTCAGTAAATATTCATGCCCTTTACCTGCAGATCCCAATAAATTAGAACGCCAGATAAATAAGTTACGAGGGAAGTTTTGCGGATTATCCGGTTGCTCTGATGCAAAGCGGATCTCACCTGATTTCAGAGCATTAACGGTATAATCCGTTGCACTGACGCCAGCTTGTTGAGCTTTCTTGGTAATAGACAATGGGTTAACGTTTAATTGCGGTGCTGACGGTAACCACCCCATACGCTCCGAACGCACATTCATATCAATTAAGCTACCGCTAAAGCGTGATTTATCTGCTAAAGGTGATAGTAATTCTGTCGGTGATACCGTTTCATAGCGCCATTGACTTGAATGATTATAGAAAAATGACGTGCTATTCATATGACGAGGTGGACGCTGCCAATCCAGACCAAAAGCTAATGGCAACCAACCTGTTTGTGGACGCAGTTTTTCTTGTCCCACATAGTGAGCCCATCCACCACCACTTTGGCCAATACAACCACAGAAGATCAGCATATTGATAATGCCACGGTAGGTCATATCCATGTGATACCAATGGTTAATGCCCGCACCGACAATCACCATTGAACGACCATGTGTTTTTTCTGCATTATCAGCAAATTCACGTGCAATGCGGATAATATCTTGACGGCTAACCCCTGTTACTTGTTCAGCCCATGCGGGTGAATAGGCTTTGATCTCATCATAGTTTGTCGCACAGTTTTCATCATTTAAACCACGATCGACACCATAGTTAGCCAGTAATAAGTCATAAACGGTAGTGACATATTTTTCTTCGCCATTGGCAAGAGTAATGCGTTTTGCTGGCAGTTTATGAACGAGAACATCATCAAGGGCAACACCTTCAAAGTATTCACTCTTGATGCCACCAAAGTAAGGAAATGCAACGTCAACCACATCATCATGGTTTTCTAAAAGACCCAATTGTAAAGTGACTTCTTCGCCACTCTTACCGTCTTTAGGCTCTAGATTCCATTTGGCAGCGCCTTCCCAACGAAAACCCATTGAACCTTGAGGAGCGACCAATTGCTGTGTTTTCTCATCAATAGCAATGGTTTTCCATTCTGGATTTTTCTCCTGATCAAGATTGTTCACTAAATCAGCGGCACGTAGCATGCGACCCGCAACTAACTTGCCAGAATCATGCTTATCTAACATCACTAACATTGGCATGTCAGTGTAAGTGCGCACATAGTTACTAAAGTATTCAGTTTGGCGTTTAACGTGGAATTCGTTAAGAATAACGTGTCCCATCGCCATTGCCATGGCGCTATCTGTACCTTGTTTTGGGTTTAACCACTGGTCACACAGTTTAGCAATTTCAGCATAATCAGGTGTTACTGCTACCGTTTTGGTGCCTTTATAACGAACTTCGGTAAAAAAGTGAGCATCTGGCGTACGGGTTTGAGGTACGTTTGAACCCCATGCAATCAGATAAGAAGAGTTATACCAGTCAGCTGACTCTGGCACATCTGTTTGCTCCCCCCAAGTCATTGGTGAGGCAGGTGGTAAATCACAATACCAATCGTAAAAACTTAAGCAAGCACCACCAATAAGAGATAAATAGCGGGCACCGGCGGCGTAAGACACCATTGACATTGCCGGAATAGGTGAGAAACCAATAATACGATCTGGGCCAAAAGTTTTAGCGGTATAGACGTTAGAGGCAGCAATAATTTCATTCACTTCAGACCATGAAGAGCGAACAAAACCACCACGACCACGTGCTTGTTTATAACTTTTCGTTTTTTCGGGAGCATTAACAATCGATGCCCATGCATCAACTGGATCAGCGTGTTGCGCTTTGGCTTCACGCCATAATTTGATCAGACGTTTACGCACCATTGGGTATTTAACGCGGTTAGCGCTATATAAATACCATGAATAGCTCGCACCACGCGGACAACCACGGGGTTCATGATCAGGCAGATCAGGACGAGTTCGTGGATAGTCTGTTTGCTGGGTTTCCCATGTTACTAAGCCGTTTTTGACATAAATTTTCCAGCTACATGATCCGGTGCAGTTAACACCATGTGTAGAACGCACGATTTTGTCATGTTACCAACGGCTACGATAACTATTTTCCCAGTCGCGATTAACATTTAACTCTTGCCCGTGATCTTGTGAAAACGTATCACCAAGCTGTTTAAAATAGCGGAATCTATCGAGAAATTTACTCATCAGATACTCTCCCAATGCGCGTTAGCGCGCTCACATTGCGTATAATTCGTCATTATTATTTATTGTGTTTACGTCCATAGACCAACCAAGTGATCAGAACGCAGGCGATATAGAACAGAACGAAGATTTTCATTGCCCCAGCAGGTGAACCCGTCATCGCAAGGGATGTACCAAAGGCTTTAGGAATAAAGAAGCCACCAATCGCACCGATTGCAGAGATAAAACCCAATGCAGCTGCACTTTCTGTTACGGCTTCTTTTTGCGCAGCTTCATCTGAAGCCCCTTGTGCCTTCATGCGATCAATAGTGATTTTTCTAAATACCACGGCAATCATTTGGAATGTTGAACCACTGCCTAGCCCTGCCGTTAAAAACAGCACCATAAACACGCCATAGAAAGCAATAAACGATCCACCAGCACCATTTTCCGGTAGGGTTAAGAACAGGAGCACTGAGAAAATAGCCATAATGATAAAGTTGATAAGCGTCACTTTAATGCCACCAAATTTATCAGATAGCGCACCTCCCACAGGGCGAGCTAATGCTCCAAGTAAAGGACCAAAGAAGGCATAATGTAAAATGACAATATCGGGGAACTGGGTTTTCGATAACATTGCAAACCCGGCAGAAAAGCCGATAAAAGAACCAAAAGAGCACAGATAGAGGATACTGAGTAACCAAAGATGACCACGTTTTAAAACAGGTAGCTGTTGACTTAAAGAAGCTTTATTAGCAGCCAGATCATTCATGCCAAACCAAGCCGCAAAGGTAAAGATAAGCAAGAAAGGTACCCAAATCCACGCCGCATTCTCTAGCCATAAACGTGAGCCATCAGGTTGAACGACACCGGGGCCACTAAACATAGCAAAAACGCCCACACTGACAACCAAAGGCGCGATTAATTGCATCACGCTGACACCTAAGTTACCCAGTCCGCCATTTAATCCTAATGCACCGCCTTGGTGTGCTTTAGGAAAAAAGAAGCTGATATTTGCCATACTCGATGCGAAGTTTGCACCAGCAAAACCACACAGCAGAGAGATAACGATAAAAGTGGAATAAGATGTCGTGAGATCTTGCACAGCAAACCCTAGCCAGAGACAAGGAATAATCAGAAATACCGTACTAATAGCCGTCCAACGACGACCACCAAAAATAGGAATAACAAAAGAGTAAGGGACACGTAGTAGCGCACCTGAAACAGAAGGTAGAGCAGTCAGCATAAAGAGCTGATCAGTGGTAAAATTAAAGCCAACCTTATTTAAATTGACAGCGACTGCACTAAATAGCATCCAGACGCAGAAGGATAGCAGTAGACAAGGAACAGAAATCCATAAATTACGCGATGCGATTTTTTGACCAGTTTTTTCCCAAAAAGCTTTATCTTCAGGATGCCAATTTTCGATCACCCCTTTTTTCATTTTTTCTGGGTGTTGAGAAAGTGCCATAACAACCTCGGTTAACGGTTAAATTGGCTTCTTTTTACGGTGAGATTGGTTTACGAGTCATGATCTGCATCAAGCAAGATTTTGTTTGATTTTTCATCTAAATCTATGTTTTATACCTAAGTATTAATAGGGTTACGTGACTATTTTAAATGTAAATCAATAAATTAGGTAAAATCACTTACTCTTTATTAAACACATTACAATACTTAGATATTTAGAGGTACTCCCTTTGGAGTATATGTTATTTAGCGGTTTTTTAAGGCAAGATAGACCAGATCAAACTGGGAATACATCATGAAAATGCACAACATTCAATGGCATTATCGCTTTTCAATTATTAATCAAATCGCTATTTTAATGTTGCTTTTCACACTATTTGGTGTGGTAGGTATGGCTATTTCTAACCACATTATTTTAAGCGTACAAGGCAATGCTCACGCCATTAATAAATCCGGCTCACTGCGCATGCAAAGCTATCGTTTACTCTCAGCCTTACCCCTTGATGATAAGCACCGTGATTATCTACAAGAATTAGAAAATGATTTAGATAGTAAAGAGTTACGTCAAGTATTAAGCACCTCATCACTGCAATCACAATATGTACAACTGACTCATTACTGGAAAGAGACATTAAAACCAACTTTGTCAGCAGCCAAACAGCCTAATGATGCGAAACAAGAAGTTATCTTTTTTGTTTCTCAACTCGATACATTAGTATCAAGTATTGACCAACTTACTGAACAAAAAATCCGCCTAGTCGCTTATACTCAACTTATCTTTACCGCTCTTACCTTATTACTGCTGTTTGGTTCTGTTTGGCATTTTCGTCGTCGCTTATTACTGCCTTGGCAACAATTGATGTCCATGGCTAATTCTATTGGACATGGTGATTTTTCAACTCGTTTTCGGCCTCGTCCTCACCATGATGAAATTGCCACACTAGGAATTGCACTTAACACCATGTCAGAAGAGCTATCGACGCTCTACAGTGAATTAGAACAACGAGTCATTGAAAAGACCCATGATTTACAACAAAAAAATAAGGTTCTCTCTTATCTTTATCACTCAAGTCAACAACTGCATTCCCAAACGCCACTTTGCGCTCGCTTAAGGCAGATCCTTGCAGAGCTACAGCATATTATTCCTGATAGCTATTTGCAGATCCGTCTATATGAAGATAATCAACATACATTATTTAATGAGATAAGCTTAGCCCCTTCCTCACGCCCTGAATATTGTCCAACGCCTGATTGTGAGCGTTGCAATGAAGATACCAGCATCACTACACCGTTAAATAATCGCTTATTACATTGGGAATTGACCGATCAGATCCACCGCTATGGTTTATTCGTAATGCAGCTACCGGAAAATAGTGTACTTACTGACGAACAGAATAATTTAATGCTCTTATTGACTAAGCAAATTTCCGCAATGCTTGCCATGGAGCAACAAAATGAACAGCAACAACAGCTATTATTAATGGATGAGCGTTCAGCGATTGCACGTGAATTACATGATTCGATTGCTCAATCGCTATCATGTTTAAAAATGCAGGTCAGTTATCTACAAATGCAATCGAAAACCTTGCCAGATAACTGTCAAAAACTACTAAAAGAGATGCGAGAAGAGCTAAATGTGGCTTATCGTCAGTTAAGAGAATTACTGACCACATTTCGCTTGAAATTGACAGAGCCTGGCTTATTAGCCGCATTAGAAAATACACTAAATGAATTTAATCAACGTTTAGGGTTTGCTATCCATTTTGATTATCAGTTACCTGCAAAATGTGTTAATTCACATCAAAGTATTCATGTGGTGCAAATTGTTCGTGAAGCATTAAATAATATTCTGCAACATGCGAATGCAAACTGGGCTGAAGTCGCATTAACACTTAATAATGGCATCGTTGAACTGCAAATTAATGATAATGGTGAAGGTGTTACGCCTAATCCCGAAAAGATAAATCACTACGGACTGATTATTATGCGTGAACGCGCGAATAGTCTGAATGGCTCTTATAGTATAAGGGTTCGCAAAGAAGGTGGAACGCAAGTATTTGTCACATTTCCGTTAATCACTACCCATAAAGATCCTATCGAAAAGGGAGCAAATCATAATGAATAATATGGGAGCAGTCGCAGACAAAGCGACTATTTTATTAATTGATGATCACCCGATGTTACGCAATGGTGTGAAACAACTTTTAAGTCTTGATACAACATTAACCGTCGTTGGTGAAGCTGGCGATGGTATTCAAGGGGTAAAATTAGCTGAAGAGTTAGATCCTGATTTAATCCTACTCGATCTCAATATGCCGGGTATGAATGGTTTTGAAACACTCGATCAATTGCGATTACGATCGCTATCTGGGCGGATCGTTGTGTTTAGTGTATCAAACTACAGTGATGATCTGATCACCGCCTTAAAACGAGGAGCGGATGGCTATCTCTTAAAAGACATGGAGCCAGAAGAGCTATTAGCCGCTTTAAAGCAAGCAGCCGCAGGGAAAATGGTGGTTAGCCCAACATTAACCCCCATTTTAGCGCAGTCGCTACGAGAAGATCGTTCTGAAGGTGAGCGGGATATAGACCAACTCACCCCACGAGAGCGCGATATTTTAAAGCTGATAGCACAAGGGCTATCCAATAAGATGATCGCACGTAAACTCGATATTACTGAAAGTACGGTTAAAGTACATGTCAAACATCTACTCAAAAAGATGAAATTAAAATCTCGTGTTGAAGTCGCGGTTTGGGTTCATCAACAACGTGTGGATTAATCAAAATTGGGCACAATGGGTTGGTGAATATTCATTAACTCCACCAATTCCTTTGCCCCTTTTTGTAGTGACTCGCCTTTTAACCACATTGCATGTACCGGTAAACGCAATTCATTTTTAGTATTTTTAAATTGCAATTGTTTTAATTTTCCCTTTTGTAACTGCGTATAAATCAGCGAATAAGGTAAATTCCCCCAGCCCATCCCCGCTTCAACCATACCTAATGCCATTTGAAAGCTATCTGTTTGCCAGTAATTAGTCGCCACTAAAGAGCGTACATCTCTTATCTCTTGAGTATGGCTGGCTATCATTATCTGTCTTACATTCACTAAATCTTCAATAAATACCCCTGCAGGGTGAGCAAGTGCAATATGACTTGCCGAAATTGTGGCAACTAATGACTCAGAGCCCAAATATTGAAATTGTTCATCGCCATTGACGTATAACCCACCATACACGAGACATAATTGGATTTTACGTGCGTGCAGCATCTCAATAATGTCATCTTGTGCCGCGGTTACTACATTCACTTTTAGTAAGGGGTAACGCTGTGTTAACTCAGATAATGCCGGTAATAAATAGTCGGGATTAATATCTGCCGCGACGCCAATATTTAATATACTTTCCAGATCCATTGAAAGCTCTTGTGCATGAACCTGTAATAGCTTTAATTGCTCAGCAATCATTCTGGCGTGAGGTTCAAGTGCTTTAGCTTTTTCTGTTGGCCGTGGCTCTCTCGATGAACGCTCAAACAGCGCATAACCTAATTCAGCCTCCATATTAGCAATCGCCATACTGACCGCAGAAGGAACACGTTTTAATGAACGCGCAGCCGCAGAAAAAGAGCCTTTATCCATAACGGCTAAAAATATCGCGATATGTTCACTTGAGAACTGCATGTTCACTCCTGATGTTTCAGTTAAATTGATATTAGCTAACTTTTTCTGTCACTATTACTGATTTATCTTACGATGCTTAACCACACTGATCCACAAAAAAAGAGAGTATCATGCAAGGTATTAAGCGAAAAATTGTCTATGTTACCGCTTATGAAGTATTTGGTTGGGTTATCTCATCGGTAGGACTGGCGCTTTTAGCCGATAGTTCAACCGCTGTTACGGGGCCACTCGCACTCATTATTACCACTATCGCGGTAAGTTGGAATTTTATTTATAACTGTTTATTTGAATTTTGGGAGAGTCGACAAAAGTCGAGAATTCGCACCTTTAGACGCCGTCTTGCTCATGCGGTAGGTTTTCAGCTTACGTTGGTAGTTTACCTTATTCCGCTGATAGCTTGGTGGCTAGGGGTTTCATTATGGCAAGCACTGGTGATGGATTTTGCACTTATTATCATCATCCCTTGCTATACATTTGTCTATAACTGGGTATTTGACAAAATTTTTGGCTTACCAAAATCAGCATTGCCCGAAGATGTGCCTGTTGCTTAATAAAGTGATGTAGAAGTGATCGTTATTTCGATCACTTCTCTATTAGATAAATATCTTCTAACGCAAATTGTTCAATCCCACCTTCTAATTCACAACGCCCTAACCCAATATTTTTATCATCTGCCGTCGTCCTTCTTAGCAATTTACCGGTCACTTGTGATAATGCGCTATCTAACTCCAACACACGATAATATTCCTTCATATAGCTCTCTTCACCCAATGCCATATAAACCAAAAACTCATCGCCGACTTTAATGTTCATGATTATTACCATTGATACTTTTAATAAGTTGCATAAATTCCCAATGAATTTAATAAATCTACATCAATTAATACATTAGCGGGTAATTTTGCATCTCTTCTATAGTTACGTATAGATTGACGTGTTGTTGGCCCCATAATACCATCAATGATCCCATTAAAATAATGTCTTTCAAATAGGGCATATTGTACCCTCATTATCAGGCGCTTTTTTTGTTCCTGATTAACATTAGAATTCTTAACTGCTTGTGAAAAATCATTATTAGATAAATTAGAAGTTGTTCTATTGGTTGTTTGTGGTTGAGAATAACTTTGTGTAGAAGGGGTACTTCGATAATATCCTCCCCCAGATGAAGAGCGATGAGAGCTATGACTACGATGGCTTCGATGAGAACTATGGCTTCTATGCCCTGCTATATAAAACGGTGTTTCTGTATTTAAAGGAGCAAACACGAGATCTTCAGGTTCAAATGTTAATTCAGAATTAGGTAGCCCTGTTGAACTAGCAACAGCTTGACTATTTAACGTTAAAAAACCAGGTAATAGTGCTGCTAAACTCCACTTTTTCATAATATCGCCCTCGCTGTTTGATGATATTTTCCATATGAAGAACTAAAATATCCACCACAATGACTCTTCATTTTACATTGGTCACATTCATTCGGATAATAATTCTTCCAATCAGAAATAGATTGAATAGTATATTTCCATAAACTATTAGGTAAATGACATAAAGGATAATTAAATAAAGCTATAGGTAATTGACTAATATCAGCCATGTTGATAGCAAGATTCAGATTTTCTATATATTTATCTGGTGAGATATATAAATTATCCCAATTTTTTTTAGCCCACCCAACGGGTTCAAGATTCATAATAGAAATTTGATTAATATTTGAGAACACTCTAGCACATAATTCAACAATATTATGAAAGTGAAGATAATTTATTTTTGTTGGGATTATTCTCAATTCAATATTAATGCCTAAATTACCTGCATTTACTATTCCCATAATTGTTTCTTCATATGCACCATTATGCCCAACTAACTCATCATGAATTTCTTTATGAGATGAATAAAGAGGGATCCCAAATGAAATATTCATATCTTTTGCTTCAGATAATAATTTCTTTGTAAAATAAATATCAGAAAACCTTCGCCCATTCGTTAATACATGTAAAACGGTCCTCGGTGCCAATCTTTTTATTTCTCTAATAAAATCAATAAATTTATTGCCATAAAGTAAAGGCTCTCCACCACTAATTCCAATAACACCATCGAAATTAAAAGCAGCAATCGCAAGTAGAGCATCATCTAAAAGCCAAGAATCATCTCTATTTTTAGGGGGCTGAGAACAAAATTGACATAAATTATTACAACGCTCAGTAACAAGTAACGTATTATGATTTGCCTTGCGAGATAAAATAACTCTAATTCTACTATTTGAAACAGATATAATATCACCATTTTCAATACTATTATAAAGTTCACTATCTGCTATTATATATTTTGCACCGTTACAGAGTGTCGACGATAAAATTTTTCCTTCTTGTTGAACAAGAATATTATCTAAATAGAATGTAGGATCTACCAGTCTATCTTTAAATATTTGATAGTAGCCATTGTCTAATTTACTTCTAATATCGAATAAATCTTTCCTAATAACCTCAAGCATAAATCCAACTTTTTAGTAATGTAGCCCCTGCATTATCTTCATCAATTTTTTTTACTAGTAGTTTAAACATCCCTTTATGATAAAGACAAAATCGTGAAAGACTTTTATTTCCAACCGGCTCACCAAATAAACTGATATTTTGACAAGGGTCAACGCCACAATATGGCTGAAAAGCACAAGTTTCACAACCAACATGTAGCATGTTAAATGAATTAGAAAGTAAATTATTATAGATAGTGTTTTTATTAAATGATAACGAATCAAAGTCACCTAAAGAAAAGTCAATATCAGAGTATACCTGCTGAAGCATTCTTAATTCGTCACTTCCATATACTTTCCCATCATAATTGAATAATAAGCTATTAAATACTATACCACTAGGGGATTTTAAATCAGCATACCCACAAAAACCAGGATTATATAATCTTTTTATATGTATAGCACCAGAATGCTCAACAAAAGGAAACCCTTTTTTATTTTCCTCGAAAATAATATCTAATAATTTTTCATAAAAATTAATATACTCAGATATTGTGTAGCTTTCTTTTTTCTCAGCAAATCCATAAGGGCTTATAGGCCTAATAAAAAGATCAAATACATCTAATTCAAAATGAGCATCAATCAGTGATTGAGGATTATGAAGCAATTCCTTTGTTACTGTAGTAACTGTTGAAACTCTATCGCGACCTAATCTATGTTGTAGTTTTTTTATATTTTCTGTGATTATTTGAAATGAGTTCTTTGTAGGTAATATCCTGTTTTTATTATGCACATATTCATTCCCATCTAAAGATACTGAGTAGATTACAGGTTTTTCTTCTGACCATTCAATCATTTCATCTGTGAGTAATGAAAGGCTTGAAGTAATTACAAACTCAATATTCTCTTGACCAAGTTGGAATACTGCCTCATTATATATTTTTTTGATTAAATCAAATCTTATTAAAGGCTCACCACCTTGAATCTCTAGTTTATAGTTTTTTTTTGATATTCTTTTTATTAATGAAATTATTTTAGGGATATTCTTCTCATCTAAATCATAATGTTGTGCACTTATAGAGGCTCTACTAACTTGACAATACTTGCAAGTATGATCACAGCGTAATGTTGGAACAATCATAAATATCGGAGAAAATGTCATCTCTGACATTAATTTTTTTCCCAAACCCGATGCTATCATCATTTCAGAAAGTTGAATATCATCATTAGTAATAAATAACTTATTCCTAAGTATATTATTTAAGTTATCATTATTACTTTTACCAAAATCTATAATATTAGATAAATCCATCTGATTTAAGACATGGCTAAACCCTGCCAAATTACTGATAAAATACTTATTTTCATCAATTAATTCAAAATTAAATGGCAATAGTTTCATGTAATTAACCTTTCATTCATACTTGCAAGTACTTTATTAATAACAGATTCTCTAAATTTTCCTGTCTTTAATTCTATTATTTCTCTTAAAATATAATCATTCAGCAATTTATTAAATTCAAACAATACTGATTCATCATTATTTTTAAATGTTATTTTCCATTGTTCATCAGTTTCTTCTAGAAGCCAGTTACTATAAATAGACATCCAATATAAAGAATTTCTTATAACCCACTGAGAATAAATGGCTTTATCTAATATAATATCTCTCATTCTTATCTTCCCATCGAAATTCATAAGAATATTTTATATTTTTGTCCTATTAATGTCATTAATAAATGAGAAAAAATTTTTTCTTATTTTATTCAATATATTAGTTTCCAACTCATCATAATGATGCTGATCAGAATAAATAACAGAGTTAAATATTGAAAAAAGCGCTCAGATAAATACACCAGTAAATAGCGCGCTAAAGGAATCGAAATAAGTGATCCTAAACAAAGAATGATGGCCGTATGCACATCGGTATAGCCACCAGCACTATAAGCAATAGCAGAGCCACCTGACAAAATTGTAGTAATAAATATAGAACTACCGATCGCTTCCTTAATATTCATTTGTGCAAAACGCATAAGCACGGGTAAGACAACCAATCCCCCACCAACCCCCGTCGCCCCTAAGACAAATCCGGCACTCATACCGGGAACAAAAAGAGAACTCAGAGGAATTGATGAGCTAGGTGCCAATGATGATAACGGATGTGATGATGTGGATTTTTTGAATATTCGTTGTAAAAAAAGGAACATTGAAAAGATAATCGCCACAATCATCAGGATATTAATGCCTAATTCAACCTGCTCATAATATTGAGGTTGTGATCCCAACCAGGTTACCCCATAGCTGGCTAAAAATGTGGCCGGAAACATGATCCCTAAAATCAATAATGCTGGTTTTAATGGAATATTTCCTAAACGAAAATGAATATAAGAAGAGGAAATTTTCATTAACATCGATAATAAATTAGCGGTCGCCACTGCTGCTAATGCATTCATTCCAAATAAATAGATAAGCACAGGTAATAAGATAACACCACCCCCCACTCCCGTTGTGGTGATAACTAAACCTATAGCAGAACCAATAAGGAGTTGAGTGGCCAGTAGCATCTAATTTCCTTTTGTAGAAAACATATTCAGTTTCGATTATAAGCAAAATAACTTATAACAAAAAGGAATTAGATATAACAAATAAGAATATAAAGACAGTTATTATAAAAAAGCCTCTTATTGCTAAGAGGCTTACTCGATAATTGTTTGATAACTCAGCTAGTTAATCTCAGCTAATAGACTGTCTGCTGAAAAATAGTCACCGGCTTTCGCCTTTTGCTGCAATACACCATGACAGGTAGCAACTACCTGTACTTCCATTTTCATCGCCTCCATAATGGCAATAACATCCCCTTGATTGACTTTATCACCATCGGATAATAACCAACTATGTAATATCCCTGAAATCGGTGCAGTGACCGCATTTTCCCGCACCTGACACTCTTTGTGCTCGCTAATAGCCGTGGGTATAACGGCCGAGAGAGAAAGTAATTGTGCAGGTAGCGCTAATTGATGACGACGACCATCTATTTCAATAAAGGTACGTACTAGTGGTTCATTTTCTGCTGGTATACTACGAGGAAAATGACTGTTTTTTGCTTGAAAATCGCTTTCAATCCAACGAGTGTGAACACTGAAGTTATCAATAAAATCAGGATGTTCCATCATTTCGCGATGAAAAGGCAATACACTGGCTACGCCTGCGATGTTAAATTCAGCTAAAGCTCGGCGCGCTCTCGCAATGGCTTGTTCACGACTAGCCCCTGTCACAATAAGTTTTGCCATCATTGAATCAAATTGACGTGATACTTGGTCATTTTCCGCCACACCACTATCAACACGAACGCCCGGCCCAGCCGGTTGACTAAATTGGCTAATTAAACCGGGGGTGGGTAAAAAACCTTTTGCCGGATCTTCTGCATTGATCCTAAACTCAAAACTATGACCACGAGGCTCAGGGGTTTCATTAATACTTAACGGTAATCCCTCAGCAATACGCAATTGTTCAATCACTAAATCAATACCGGCTGTTTCTTCAGTCACCGGATGCTCTACTTGTAGACGTGTATTCACTTCAAGGAAAGAGATTGTCCCGTTCGCACTCAATAAAAATTCTACCGTCCCCGCACCGATATAACCTGCTTTAGCACAAATGTCTTTTGCTGATTGATGAATACGTTGCCGTTGTTCATCAGTTAAATAAGGGGCAGGGGCCTCTTCAATAAGTTTTTGATTACGGCGCTGTAATGAACAATCTCGTGTACCAACTACCACGACATTGCCTAATTTATCAGCAATAATTTGTGCCTCAATATGGCGAGGCTTATCAAGAAATTGCTCAACATAGCATTCACCACGACCAAATGCGGTTACTGCTTCTCTTACCGCTGAATGGTAAAGCTCTTCAATTTCTGCCATATGATGGGCAATTTTTAGGCCTCGTCCACCACCACCAAATGCCGCTTTAATGGCGATAGGCAAGCCATACTGTTTCGCAAAATCCAGAACCTCTTTAGCATCACTAACCGGATCAGCAGTACCATTCACCAATGGTGCACCTACGGATTGTGCAATTTTACGCGCTTGAACTTTATCCCCTAATACTTCGATAGTCTGTGGATCTGGGCCAATCCAAAGGAGTCCCGCTTGCTGTACCGCTTTAGCGAAATCAGCTCGCTCAGAAAGGAAGCCATAACCAGGGTGGATCATGGTGGCTTTGCTTTTATGGGCAATTTCAATGATTTTATCTATCGCTAAATAACTTTCTTTCGGTGAGTTACCCTTTAAACCATAGGCTTCATCTGCAAGACGCACATGTAATGCATCTATATCATCATCTGCATAAATAGCAATGGACGTTGCACCATAATCCTGACAAGCACGAATAATACGAACTGCGATTTCACCTCTGTTAGCAATCAACACTCGATGCTTCACTCGTTGCTTTTGGTTAGTTGTTATCATGAGTGGCATACTCCTATCAATATTCTTGAAATAAAGTAATTGGGTTAAAACGAATTTTAGCGTTAATAGGGATTTGCCCCGCCAATGACAGATGGTATTCGGCAACTGCCCCAATTACGGGGTATCCTCCAGTGAGAGGGTGATCATGAAGAAATAATACCGGTTGACCATTAATCGGTACTTGTATGGCGCCAATGCAAGTTCCTTCACTCGATAACTCTTGTTGTTGCTGACGTTCAAGCGATTTATCCCCCAATAGACGTAATCCGATACGGTTAGATTGTGGTGTCACTTGCCATAATTGTGAGGTTAATGTTTTTATCGCATCTTCTGTAAACCAATCCGTACGAGGCCCTAACACAATATCAAGGGTAACGATATCCTCTTGCTTTGGTAAACTGAAACTCGGTTGCTCTTGGCTAATAATGCCCGTTGATGCGTTATCATCGTTTAGATGAAGAATATCGCCATTTTGTAAGGCTCGAGGGCCAATCTGAGCTAAAGTATCAAACGCATAACTACCTAACACTGGGCTTAATTCAAAACCCCCTCTCACTGCCAGATAACTACGAACCCCCGCTGTAGGTATTCCTACTGTGATTTCATCTCCACTACGTATATCAATAGTTTGATAGGTAGAAAAAAAGGCTATATCTCCGGTCGTTTGTTTTAAGCTAATCGTACAATCTGCACCTGACAGCGCTATGACACAGTCTTGTTGCGCTTTTAGTATTAATCCACCTTGTGTTATTTCTAATGCTGCTAATGAAGGCGGGTTTCCCACTAAGCGATTCGCTGCATGTAACGCACATTTATCAAGTGCTCCTGATGCACTAACCCCCATTGATGCAGCACCTAAACGCCCTTCATCTTGAAATAAGGTTTGTAGACCTGCGGAAATAACATATAGCCCTTTATCCTTGTTAAAGGATAAAGCATTAATAGATTGTTTTTTCTCAGGTAATGAAACCGTCACTGGCGCTTTTTGTACATCAACAAACTGTACAGTATCACCAGGTAATAAAAATGCCGGCTGTTCACGTGAGAGATCCCACATTTTTATCTCTGTAGTACCAATTAATTGCCAGCCACCAGGGCTTTGCTGTGGGTAAACACCGCTAAATTCTCCCGCTAATCCTACAGAGCCTGCAGGGATACGTGTACGTGGTGTTTTACGTCGAGGAACATAAAGCTCAGTTTTATCAGCAATTAAATAAGCAAATCCCGGTGCAAACCCCGTAAAAGCGACTTGATAAGTTTGTTCTGTGTGTCTGCGGATCACCTCTGTCGCAGTGATCCCCAATAATTCAGCCACCTCATGCAGATCTTCTCCTTGATAATGAACGGGGATTGTTAATAAGTGACTTTGACGCATCGCGATCGCTTTTATCTCGATATTGCGCAATATTGCCACTAACTCTTTCGCCGTAATTAACCAAGGTACATATTGGATCAATAGTGTTTTTGCCGCTGGAACAATATCTTCTATCTCAGCAATATTGGCTTGCTTAATTGCTTCATAAAACGCCAATGTCTCTTTTAATGAAGTCAACTCAACTAATATGTGAGATAAATTAACAGGTAAAAAGCGCAAAATACGCCTCCCTTTTATTGCCAATAACGGATCGGGCGGCTGCTGTAATAGCATCAGGCGTTGCATGCATAAAATAAGTCATTACGCCTCCTTTATTCCTATTGCAGATGTGAAAGGTTTTATCGCAATACCGTGTGTTATTAAGATCTCTTTGACACTTTTTGCGAGATTAACCGCATCAGGACTATCACCATGAACACAAATAGAATCCGCCTGTATAGCAGTAAAAGTACCCTCTATCGATTCAACGCCCCCTTTTTGTACTAGCTTTAACATACGCTGAGCCACCAATTGAGGATCGTGTAATACAGCCCCCTCTTGTTTGCGCGAAACAAGTGTGCCATCAGCATGATAAGCTCTATCAGCAAAAGCTTCGGCAACAACATGTAATCCTTTCTCTTTCGCAAGTGTGATCAACGGCGATCCCGCTAAAGCCACTAATATAAGTTGTGGATCAATAGCTAAAATAGCTTCAATAACCGCTAATGCTTGGCGTTTATCATGAGCAATGGTGTTATAAAGCGCACCATGAGGTTTAACATAAGTCACCTTCATACCGACAGCTTTTGCTAAACCTTGCAAAGCGCCAATTTGATAAATGACATCAGCGGTTAATTCATCACTGGCAATATCCATATTACGTCGCCCAAAACCCACTAAGTCAGGATAAGCAACATGAGCACCTATCGCGACTTGATGCTGTTTCGCTGCTTTTAATGTTTTTAAAATGCCTTCTGGTGAACCGGCATGAAAACCACAAGCAATATTGGCACTGCTGACAATTTCAAGCACTGCAGCATCATTGCCCATACGCCATTGACCAAAGCTTTCACCTAAATCACTATTTAAATCTACCGCTTTTATCATCGTTATTATTCTCTTAAGCAATATTGAGGTAATTGAAAATAGCGCCAACAGACATGATCCCCATATACCAAGTCAAAGCGCAGACTAAAATTGCCGACCATTGCAACCACATTGGATATTTATAGCCATTCATAAGATCTTGACGACGCCATGCAACAAAAATAAATAACGTCATACCAATAGGTAAAATCAATCCGTTGAAGCCACCAGCAAAGACTAATAAGGCAGCAGGAGCTGTTCCCATAACCATATAAATTGCCAATGAAATAGCGATAAAAATAATAGTAGCAATATTGCGTTGACGCTCTGTAATACCCTTTTTAAACACGGTTATAAACGACATAGACGTATAAGCAGCACCAATCACACTAGTCAACGCAGCTGCCCATAAAATAAGACCAAAAATTCGTAGTCCAGTTAAGCCCGCTGCATGTTGGAATGCTTGAGAAGCAGGATTAGCCGCATGGCTGGAAATATCTAGTGTCACTCCACTTGCGACAACACCTAAAATTGCTAAAAATAGGATATAACGCATTAATCCAACCACTAATATCCCTTTAGTTGCCGCGCTAGATACCGCATCGATATTTTCAATACCTGTTGTACCTTTATCGAGCAGACGATGTGCTCCTGCATAACAAATATAACCACCAACCGTACCTCCGACGATGGTTGTTATAGTGGCAAAATTAATCGTATTAGGCAGTACTGTTTGTTTTAATGCTTCACCTATAGGAGGATTGGACGCAAACATTACAAAAAGTGTTAATAAAATCATCACGATGCCAAGAACAATGATCATGCGATCAATAAAATGACTCGCTTTGCGTGAAGAGAAGATATAAATCGCCAGTAAAGCACTTAAAACCCCACCCCATTTAGGATCCAGTCCTACCATGGCATTAAGCCCTAAACCAGCCCCAGCAATATTACCGACATTGAATACCAAACCACCAAAAATAACCAATACAGCTAATAAGTATCCACTACCGGGAATTGCCTTATTCGCAATATCAGAAGCGCGCATGTTAGTCACGGTAATGACTCGCCAAATACTTTGTTGCACAACAAAGTCAATGACGATAGAAGCTAATATCCCAAATGCAAAGGCTGCTCCCATCGTCGCTGTAAAGGTAGCTGTTTGCGTAATAAAACCTGGACCAATTGCAGATGTAGCCATTAAAAAAATCGCTGCAATTAATGATGAACGCCTATTTTTTATAAATGATGGTGATGTTGTATTCACAGGATCTTGTGTAGCCATAACTGACCCCCTTTTATCATAATTATTTTAATTATTATTGCTTAGGTAAGTAGTAAGGCAATTAGCATGCCATTGTTGAGCACGAAGTAATAATTGTTAATCAATAGATATTAGATTGTTGAACAATTAATAATAATAGATGAATAAATAAGCAAATAGATTTAAATATGCGATGATAAAAGTGCCAACAAGATCTCATTTTTAACATTTTATTGACATTTGCGTGGGGGAGTAAAAAATAGATATGCCCCAAAATAGCGCATAAAAAAGAGTTATGCGCAAAATTGGTGCATACATTTTGGCATCAAATACAGTTGATAATATAAAAATTTATTAATGATTTTGTTAACTATTTTTAATAAAAACAAGGATAAAGAGAGTGAGGAAACTAGCACAGTTGTATATTAGAGGTTATATATTATATAGCTGACTGTTAGAATAGAGGCTTCTATTACGTTTATAGCAGAAGATAATGCAGAAAAAACATCACCACAGATCCTTTGCCAAAAAATCGCTGATATTATTCGCCAAAAAATTACTATCGGCGAATTACCTCCAGGAGAGAGGCTTTCAGAAGCTACTTTAAGCGAGCAGCTTGAAATATCTCGTAATACATTAAGAGAAGTATTTCGTATATTAACCCAAGAAGGCCTATTAACCTATAAACCTAATCGTGGTGTGTTTGTTTCTGTACCAGATATGGCATCAATTATGGATATTTATCGCGTAAGAAGGCTGATTGAATGTGATGCTTTACGACATGCCTATCCAATGCACCCAGCCATTTCCCGCATGCAAGATAACGTTAATCAAGCAAAAATGTTTCAACAACAAAAAGATTGGAATAGCGTTGGAACCTGTAATATGCATTTCCATACCGCTATCGTCGAGCTTTCTGATAGCCCTAGGTTATTTAAACAATATCAACTTATTTTAGCAGAATTACGATTAGCCTTTGGTTTACTCAATGATCCCCAGTTATTACATGCTCCTTATATTGAGAAGAATGAGCATATTTTAACGCTATTGATGAATGGGAAAGCGCAAGAAGCGGCAATCGAAATGGAAAGTTATTTAGAAATATCCGAGCGAACCGTATTAGCCGCTTTTTCTCGCCACAACATCTGTTAATATCAACGAAAAATAGATAGTAAAATTGCCCTCATCTAGAGCATGCTTAAATTTACAGGATTAGTTTTCAAACGCAAAAAAAGCCAACCCATTGGGTTGGCTTTCTCGTCTTATTTAATGCTTGGCAGTTCCCTACTCTCACATGGGGAGACCCCACACTACCATCGGCGCTACGGCGTTTCACTTCTGAGTTCGGCATGGGATCAGGTGGGACCACCGCGCTATGGCCGCCAAGCAAATTCGGTTTTAATCACTCGCTTCCTTCCTTTCGGTAAGTCGCCAGTAATTCAATCTTGAACAAGCTGACTTCATTGTTTCGTCTCTCTGACAAAACACTTTCGGTGTTGTCAGGTTAAGCCTCACGGTTCATTAGTACTGGTTAGCTCAACGTATCGCTACGCTTA
>NZ_BAABMO010000031.1:0-50697 GCF_054767435.1 Proteus sp. MB838 | reverse complement strand
TAATTGCTTTTAAATATTATCTAGAGAGATTATACATGTTTTGTTACTTTATTATATAAGTAAAGAGATTACATGAATAACTTAAACTTATTAAGTGCTATTTAAAATAGGAGGTAAAATATTTTATAAATACACTATTGTTTTTAATATAATACTAAAGTCTAATTATGGTTCCTTTTAGGTTAAGATATGCCCGTAAAATGGCAAAATTAACTCAGACAAGATTAGGTACTCTGGCCGGAATGGATGTAGCTAGTGCTCGTTCAAGAATTTCGCAATACGAGTCTGGACTACATAAACCAAGTTTCGAAGTTGTGTGTAAACTAGCCAAAATACTTAACTTGCCTGAATGTTATTTTTATACCGTTAATGATTGTTTAGCGGAAGATATAATGAAATTATATCGTGAAAAATATAATAAGTAATAAGCTTATAATCCATCTTTATTATTTATATTTTTATGTCTTAATTTACGAATAATTTGATTTCCTTTTTCATCAAAGTACCGTTCAGGCCATATTGTTGATGGAGGTATATCAAGTTCTTTAGCAATAATTTGCTCTCCTTTTGGCCATGGACGGGACAACGCGTTAGATAGAGTCGATGAGCTTAAACCTGCAGCTCTGGAAACTTCTGCTAGTGTTGTCCCTTTTTTCTTTAAAGAAGCAATAATATCAGCCGGATGCCAGTTTTTATTAATCATAAGATATCCATATAGATTGGTTTAAAGTATATTGATGAAAGTAAAATGTTAATATATCGCTTAACATTTTTCATTTTAAATAATTGTTATATTTTTTTAAATGAAGTAATTCCTATTTTTAAATGTAACCGGTTAGTATTTCCATTTATAAAATATATTAAATATATAAATTAATATTTTTATTTTTACAATTATCAGCAGGGTTATTTATTTAAAAATAATCTGACAAAAAAGACTTGCTGTTTATATGATGACGAGTTACACCTTTATATATATTCATATTTCTACACTAAAGGGTAAAATGTCATGATAAAACAGAACGATATGACAATTCAGGCGTATAATATATTAGAAATGATATCCCAATATACGGGGAATAATATAATAGAAATTGTTACTAAAACACAACTAAGTTATGAAAGTTGTGAGTTTTTACTTACACAATTAGAAATGGCGGGTTTTATTTTAAAGCATGGCGAGTTTTATAAAAGAACAACTAAGAGGGTTAATTAATTATTGCATAACATCAAAAAAAGATTGATGGTAATTTTTCGTATAAGAGAAGTGGTTATGGATAATGAAAATATTCAAGAAATTAAAAATAGTGATGAAAAAGGCTACTAAGGTAGCCTTTAGTAGGAAGTTTTCTGTTTACGCACTCAATCTCATATTGTTCTCTGCCACAGAATCGTAACCGAGATTGTATGCCTCAAAAGCATCTTTATGGCGTACTGTGCCTGCTTGACTGTCCGAAGTATATGCTAGAACAGAGTCATTTTTTGCTTTTGGTGCTCCAATGAGAGCGTGATGCCGACCTAATTCATATGCGCATCCAGCACATTTATGTCTTCCAGTCTGTCCTTGATTTTCAGACAGATAAGTAAATAAATGGTCGTATCGGTGAGCGTGTTTACAGATATTTTTGTTCATAATTTAAAACCCTGTATGAATTTCAGGGCTTTACACTGATCACCGGGTAAACTAGACTGTGAAGGTGATCAAATGTAGCACCCTGCAGTTTTGTCATGCCTTTTTGTAGCTCGATACTACATAGAGGCGCTCCTATATCTAGTGCGTTCTCTTCCACAAGAACACAAGATATTCGGTCATTATAACTGACTGAGTAAAAAAAGATCAATCAAATGATCAACTTATGAGTATTTCAAGAAACCCTGCCATTTGGTGGGGTTTTTTCGTATGTGCAGGAAGTTTTATCACGTTGAGGATCACGGTCAGCAAATGAGGGTAATAGTGTGGATTACTCATCAATAGCTGCAGGGTTTAAGGGATTGCTCCCGAGCACAAACAAAAGTCGTGTTTCTTGAAGTGATGATGATGGAATAATTATTGATTCAGCTGTTGGGCAATTAATAAAAGTAGGAAGGAAAGACGAATACGATTTGATAGAAAAACACTATATAAAGAATATTTCAAAATCAGCAATAGCAAGGGATATGAAGTGTTCAGAGGGTAAAATTAGACAAAAACTCATGATAGCTGAAACCTTTATTGATGCTTGTTTAATTATGACTGGTGCAGTTTTAGAAATGGATGAATGGACAAATAAAACAACAATTGATAGTTAAGTGCTTTTCGTTACGAATTTTGGGTGCTAATGTGATAAGAGTGAATACGTTGTCACCTAACTTATAGAATGAAACCTCGCTTCAGCGGGGTTTTCTTTTTTCATACGTTCCTTAATTACTTTTATCTTATTTATGGTGATTAGAAATTTTAATAAAAAAAGGGGAAATTAATTCCCCTTTGGATATATTATTTTTTTTCAGTATTAACTGAAATATAAAGCCTTGTGTTAAATGAGCCAACGGATAAACTCCAATTAGCCTTTACCTTTATCTTCATGAGTTTCATGAAATATGAGAGTAAGGATAAAACAAGCATGCACAGATCCTAATTATGGTCTCTTTACTTAGGCTGGATAAGCGACTAATATTCTCAGTGACAAAGAAAAGTGCTAGTAACGAATAAAAGAGACATCATTATTCATAGCCTTTCATAGAAGCCCGCTAGGACTGGTACTCTTAGCGGGCTTTCTTGTATCTAAGATAAAGAGTTATTAGCTACTAAGCAAGTGTACAAATCTGACTGTTCCTGTGGATAAATATTGGGTAACTTTTTTAAAAATATATATAACTATATGTAAATTAGAATAAATAATCTTTGTTTGTTGCCCGTAATTAATTAAAGTCTATTTGTGAAAATGTGATCGTTTGATGTTTTATTAAACCAATATCTTGTAAGCAATCCAACTATTCATAGGTACCATGAAGAAAAAAGGGCGCAAAGAAATGTTAATGAAGATAAATGAGTCTAAATTAATCGCAAAAGAACAACTGACTAATATGCATTATAATTCTAAATATTTGGATATAACCTGTAGCACACCTTCATCAACTATACGTTGGACGACTAAAAGATAATTTGACGTTTTATTATAAAAAGAAGATAAGACTTGCTGTTCTATTTGGTCAGAGTTACATGTGTAGTTATGCACGATAACTGACCAAAGGTATAAAATATCATGTTAAAACAGTATGATATGACAACGCAGGCAAGTTGTGTACTTGAAACAATCTCAAAAAGTGATTGGCAAACAGTACAAGCAATTTCAAATCAAACTGGACTAAGTAATGAAAATTGTGAGTTTCTATTAACTCAGTTTGAAATAGCAGGGTTTGTCGCAAAGCAAGGAAATAGCTATATGCGTACAGCCTAAAAAATATAAAGAATTTATAAAGCTGGTGGCTTGACAGTCATCGGCTTTTTTATTGCGTAGAAAAGGACTTCTGATGCAACTATTTAATGACGACGCACTATCTGTATTAAAAGCACTACCTGATAACAGTATTGATTTAATCGCCACGGATCCACCGTATTTCAGAATGAAATCGTGTGCATGGGATAACCAGTGGGATAATGTTGAGGCATATCTGTCTTGGCTTGATGAGGTACTAGTTGAATTCTGGCGAGTATTAAAACCCAATGGCAGTTTGTATTTATTCTGTGGTTCTAAATTGGCGTCAGATACTGAATTGCTTGTTCGCGGGCGATTTAATGTATTAAGTCATATCATTTGGGCTAAACCATCTGGGCCATGGAAAAAACAAAATAAGGAAAGCCTGCGCGCCTTTTTTCCTTCAACAGAACGAGTACTTTTTGCTGAACATTACCAAAAACCAGTCACAGCTAAAGGTTCTGAGTTTTCGTTAAAATGTAAAGAGCTAAAACAAAATGTATTCAAGCCATTGATTGATTATTTTAGAAATGCTCGTTTAGCACTGCAGGTGAGTGCAAAAGAAATAGACCAAGCAACAGGTAAGCAAATGTGCAGTCATTGGTTCAACAATAGTCAGTGGCAATTACCTAGCGAGGAAGACTATAAAAAGTTACAAACACTGTTTACACACATTGCTGATAAACAAGAAAAACTATCACCGTTATCCCGCCAGTTTACCGAGTTAGAGCGTGAGCAGGTTACATTACAAAAAGACTACCAAGAATTAATAAAAGAATATGGGTTATTAAGGCGACCATTCTTTGTAACTGCAGATGTGCCTTACACCGATGTGTGGGATTATCCACCTGTTCAGTATTATCCCGGTAAACACCCTTGTGAGAAACCATCGGCCATGATGGAACACATTATTCGCTCAAGTAGTCGCGAAGGGGATCTGGTTGCTGATTTCTTTATGGGGTCAGGTGCAACACTGAAAGCAGCACTAAAACTTAATCGAAAGGTTTTAGGTGTGGAGCTTGAGAGAGAGCGGTTTGAGCAAACCGAACAAGAAATAAAAGCGCTAACTTGTAAGTAATTCTTACAGGTTCAACTCTCCGGAATTTCCGGATAGTTCACATATTCGGTTATTCCGAACAACTCATTTTGAAGATCGCTTAGGCGGTCTTTTTTTTTGTATAAGAGAGGTAGTTATGAAATTTAAAGATTTACCATATGATATCCAATTGGTTGCGGCGAAGTGTTTGTCTCAATTAATTACAGAACGGTCATGTATGGAAAAAGAGCCAATGGAGAGATTGGCTCGGGATATTAAAGACGCATTTATTAATTTATATCATCAAAATTAAGCTCTTTTTTATCAGTATCGAAATGAGCCTTGAATGCATCAAATGCCTTAATTATAGCAGCGGGTTTTGCATCAGTACCGACTCGGTTGTATTCACCAGCTCTAATTAACTCAACTACAAGATAATATGCAGCTTCAGCTGGTTGATAATCAGGGTTTGGTAATTTTTCTGACATAACATTTCCTTTACCGAAGTAAGTCAGCCATTCCTTCGGTTCATAACATTGGGCTGACCCATCAGTTTAACTTAAGTTTCATTTTTTCACGTTTAACTTACTCACATTAATCATCAACGGACACTCCGTAGGGGTGTATACGCGCATGGAAAAATTAACCAATGCTACCTACGGAACGGCTGGCTTAACTGCTTTTTTTGCAAGTCTCTCACTTTATGAATGGGGATTTGTAATCGGGATGGGATTCAGCATGCTCCTTGGATTAGCAACTTACTTTATGACACAGCGAGAACAACGGAAACGAACAGCGTTATTTGCTGAATTAGTTCATCGAAATTGTTCTAGTGATCCGCAAGACATAGAAAAGATAGTCGGTGAGATGCTGACTAAAGCTAAAAAGGACATGTAATGAACTTAAAGCAAAAAGTCACTGCAGTTGCGAGTGCTGGCGCTGTAAGTATTGCACTAACAGTGATTGGTTATTTTGAGGGCGTGCGTTATGAACCTTACCGCGATGTCGCTGGTGTTTTGACGGTTTGTTATGGACATACTGGAAACGACATCATTCAAGGTAAGACCTATACACAGCAAGAATGTGACGAATTACTACAGAAAGACTTTATCAGAACGCAACAGCAAGTTGATATCCTGGTTAAAGTGCCGATCGATGATAAAACAAAAGCTTCTCTATATTCCTTTGCTTTTAATGTCGGTACCACAGCTTTTGCACGTTCTACACTACTAAAGAAATTAAATACTGGTGATCAGAATGGCACTTGCGAAGAAATGAAACGCTGGGTTTATGCGGGTGGAAAAGTATGGCGAGGGTTAGTCAGTCGTAGAGATGCGGAGTCAGCATTATGTCATGGAAACCTTTAATCATCGTTATTAGCTTTATCCTCGTATTGCTCATTACAGTCGCTGGTGGAATTTATCTCTCAATTGATAATTCATGTACTAAAGACCAAGTTAGTTTAGAAAAGCGCTGTCAGATTGCTCTCTCACATCATCGGTACTAATTATGAAGTATTGGAAATTTTACATTGTCGTTGTGATAGTGGGGATTGTTGCTGGTGGTTGTGCGCTTATTAATGCACAAGCGAAAAGAATTAACACACTGACAGAAAACAACAAAGAACTTACTACCGCACTCGAAGAGCAGAAGGATATCAATACTGACTATCAAGTACGCATAGAACGACTAAATCAACTTGATACAAGGCGCACACAGGAGCTTGTTAATGCAAAGAATGAAATTAATCGCTTGCGTGACATTAGCGAGCGTAATCCTGAGCGGGTGTATATCAAAGCCGAGTGTCCAAAGAGCACCAATAATTCCACCACCAGCATGGATGATGCAACCACCGCCCGACCTACTGACACCGCTATCCGAAATTATTGGTTACTCAGAGAGCGAATTGCAGAGTCAGAACAGGTGATTAAAGGGTTGCAGGATTATGTTGGAAGTGAATGCCTAAAGTAAACTACTAGGTTGATATTTATGCAATCGCCCCAATACCTATAAAAGGTTTAATTAAAATTAATGGTGGTATATGTCTGCGCATAAATATGAGGTAGTAAAAGAACTCGTTTATTATGTTGAAGGTCTTCATAAAAACGTAACAGCAAGAATTATCAAGGATACACTAACTAATATGATGACATGGGAGTGTAGTCATTATTTCTGTGACAATAATGGACAACGTGCATATGAATCCAATCATCCGACTGAACTTGTAGAAGAGTGTGAATCTGACTTAGATTCTTACATGAATAAATTCAATGCAGATACAGCGGAAGAAAATACTGAATACTAAAGCCTTAAATACTTGCATAAATGAAGCCTGCTCACGGAGTAGGCTTTTTTATTGGAGAACACCATGTCAGAAAATACCATTCAATTAAAAGTCTCAGTAGATACGTCAGGCCTAGATAAGTTAGAAGAGCAACTCACTCGTATTAAGCAACTGATGCAAGATGTAGGTATTAAGGTCAGCATTAAACCAGAACAACGCAAAGATTTCTTTATTTCTGGTTCGGGTAATTACTTTATAAAAGATGCTGTTATTGATGGAGCAAAACTTAAGTGCTGTACTTCAGGTGACGCTGTATTCAGTGGTGTGCTTGTCAGCAATAAGTTAGAGCAGGACATCAAGGCTCAATTGATTGATCTCCGCATGAAAGCCAATCAACAAGATGTTGCTATCAATGAGTTAAAAAGAGTAATGGAAACTCAGCAACAAGCATGGTCACAAGCTGTGCGTGAGTTAAATAACAGAACGTGGTGCAGTCAGAAGTAAAAAAGGGGCTAATATTACCCCTTAGTAATTAAATAGTTAATGATTAAAAACCATGTGGTACGCTATCTAATATTTTTTGAAATTCACTTTCAGTAATATCAAACATTCTATTTTGCACATTTAAACTTTTATAACAGTTTATCATGCGACGATAGTTATCAATTGTTTGAGAATGGGTGTTTGAGATAGGAGCTTTTTGTTCGGTGAATCTGTTTATTTTCCAAAAACCCTCAAGAATATTAGTGTATTTATATTCATTATTTCCATCAAAACCGGGAAGTTGAATATTATCTTCAATTAATTTGAGATTATTTTTCTTGATTAGCTCCAGTTGTTTATCCTTAGAAAATTTTCTTAAGGAAGCAGACAACCCTCTATACATATTTAATATCTCTACAAGAAAATCACGATCTTCCTTAGTGTGATTAGACGATTCATCATCTAATAAAAATGAATATTCAGCATTAATAATCCATTCATTACCTGATGTAATAGCATATTTAATAATATCTGGATCTATTTCTGAATCTATACCTAAGTGTTTAGCAATGTCACAAAGAAGTATTGTATTTACTTTTTCCTTTATATTCATGATATTACCTTTTAGTTTCATTCATAAATCAGTGATTGATTAATATATTTAATACTTATTGGGTGTTTAGTAAAGGATATGTGTCTCAATTTATAGTTTTATTAATCTAAAAGGTACTCCCAGCGGGGTACCCTCTCCACGGGGCGACGCGCACGCGGGAAACGGCGCATTTTTCAATTTTTATCGGTCGTCACCACCAGTGTAATTATTTGATAAATATATGTTAAAAAAATAACAGTGATGAAATTTTTTGTTTTTTATTCATCACTAACTCAAGCTTTTAACTCTCACTTTTATTGTTTTACATCTCATTTCACTGCGCATTCACAGCGCAATCATTAAAACGTCGGATCCAATCACTTTGATATGAGCCTTCGAGGAAGTCAGTTATGGCTGGCGAGCTTCGACGGGCTGATTTTCTATGTGAACGAGGGTTCATTTCAAATGTAGGAAATACGTTATGCAATATCCAAGAGTCAGTATTAATGGTGTATCTGTCCGTGTTGATAGTGAGGGTAGATATAACTTAAATGATCTGCATGCAGCTGCTGTTGCGGATGGTAAAGCAACGGAATCACAAAGACCCGGTGCATTTTTGAAAAGTCGTCAAGTAAAGCGGTTTGTTCAAGCTTTAAGCGATGCAACAAAAAGTGCATCGGTTAAAGTAATTAAAGGTGGACTTAATCAGGGAACTTGGGCTTTAGAGTTAGTTGTTATTCGGTATGCAGCTTGGTTAAAGCCTGAGTTTGAAATTCTTGTCTACAACACGTTTAAAGATGCGACGAGAAAAGGTTTAGATGTTATGTCTAAATTGAACAAGCTAGATCATGTCATTAATGCGGAAACTAAAAACGTCAGTCACTGTGCAAGGACAATGGCTAATTGGGGAGTTGGTGGTAGAAAACAATTACTGCTAATGGCAAGAGAGCGAATTATTAATGAAGCTCAAATCTATCTTCCGGGAGTGGAATAAAACAAATGAAATATGGACAAAGAACTCAAACACTTAAAGCTCAATATCAGCCAGATAGCAGCACTTTCTGGCGTCCATCGACAAACAGCTTCCGCCCGTCTTAATCATTTAGAGCCTGTTGCAGGCAATAGCTCAAATCTAAAACTCTACGCACTCACTGATATTTTATCTGAAATGATGAAGGCGCCAGCCCCTGTCGAAAATCAGGAAATGCTACCTCAAGATCGGAAGGCGTGGTATCAGTCTGAGCGGGAGCGTTTGAAGTTTGAACAAGAAGTGGGGGAGTTATTGCCTGCCTCAGAGGTTGCACGAGAATATTCAGCACTGGCTAAAGCGATGGTGCAAGTGCTGGAAACGTTACCTGACATATTAGAACGTGATTGTGCATTAACACCGACAGCTGTATCTCGTGTTCAGGGTATTATTGATGATCTGCGCGACCAGATAGCACATCAAGTTTTAAGTGATAACTCGGATGATGAAGAGAGCGATGAGGATGAGTTATGACAGCAACAGTGTCAGCAACCACATTAAGAAAAAATGTGGCTCAACTCATTAAAGCACCGAGGCGAATGCCAGTTGCGGATGCTGTGGCAAAATATATGCGTGTACCTGTGGGAGCGGGTAACTCGGTTCCTTGGGATCCGGCAGTATCTCCTTACATTGTTGAACCTATGAATTGTTTATCGTCACGGCTCTATGATGCAGTGATATTTGTGGGTCCTGCAAGAACAGGAAAGACGGTCGGGTTAATTGATGGCTGGGTGATTTACAATATTGTGTGCGATCCTTCTGATATGTTGCTGGTGCAAATGACGCAAGATAAAGCACAAGAGCACAGTAAAAAACGGCTTTCTCGCACCTTTCGTTGCAGTCCTGAAGTCAGTAAACAACTCAGTCCTCGTCGTAATGACAATAACGTATTTGATAAATACTTTTTATCGGGCAGTTTTTTAAAAATGGGGTGGCCATCGATTAATGTGATGTCCTCATCTGACTTTAAGTGTGTGGCGCTCACCGATTATGACCGTTTCCCTGAAGATATCGACGGTGAAGGAGATGGCTTTTCTTTAGCCTCAAAACGGACAACCACCTTTATGTCTGCGGGTATGACGCTGGTGGAAAGTTCTCCGGGGCGTGATATTACCGATACTAAATGGCGTCGTTTGTCTCCTCACGAAGCTCCGCCCACAACGGGTATTTTATCACTTTATAATCGGGGTGATCGCCGTCGCTGGTACTGGCAATGTCCTCACTGCCACGAATATTTTCAGCCTATTTATGATGCGGTAAAAGGATATCGTGATAAGCCAGATCCCGTAGAAGCAAGTGAATCTGCGTATGTGGAGTGTCAGCACTGTTTAGGTCGTATCGAACCCCATCAAAAACGGGAGCTCAATAATAAAGGGGTGTGGTTGATTGAAGGACAGTCCATTGATAAGCAAGGAAGGATATCAGGTACAGAGCGTCGTTCGCGTATTGCCTCTTTTTGGATGGAAGGCCCAGCAGCTGCTTATCAAACGTTGTCTCAGTTAGTTTATAAGTTACTAACTGCAGAACAAGAATACGAATTAACCGGCAGTGAAGAAACCCTAAAAGCGGTCACCAATACAGACTGGGGTTTACCTTATTTACCCCGTACAGCACAAGAACAGCGCCGGAGTGATGAACTGATTAATCGTACGGAAAGTTGGGATGAGTCAGTGGTACCAGAAGGCGTGCGGTTCTTGGTTGCCACGGTTGACGTGCAAGGCGGTAAAAAACGTCGCTTTGTGGTGCAAGTGGTCGGTTACGGTGAAAAAGGCGAACGCTGGGTGATTGACCGCTTTGAAATCACTCAATCCCTACGTTATGGCAATAACGGTGAGTGCCGGCGAATTGATCCGGGCTCTTACCCTGAGGACTGGCAAGTATTAATCACCGATGTATTAGAGAAAATCTACCCATTACAGCACTATCCTCACCATGAGATGGGGATCATGATGTTGGGGGTAGACTCCGGTGGTGAAGATGGCGTTACTGATAATGCCTATAAATTTTGGCGTCGCTGTCGAAAAGAGGGGCTGCATCGTAAAGTCTATCTCTTTAAGGGTGACGGGCATAAACGCCGTAAGTTAATCACCAAGTCATTCCCCGATAACACCAGTCGTTCTGAACGGCGCGCCCAAGCCAAAGGGGATGTGCCTCTTTATTTACTGCAAACTGACCAACTTAAGGACCGGATCAGTTCTGCGTTATCGCGCGATACCGTAGGGCCTAACTATATCCATTTCCCTGATTGGTTGGATGAATCGTTCTATGACGAATTGACGTATGAAGAGCGTGATGAAAAAGGGCATTGGGAAAAACCGGGTCGAGGTGCTAATGAGGCATTTGACCTAATGGTTTACGCCCATGCCTTGGTGATATTAAAGGGGTACGAAGGGATCAATTGGGAAAAACCGCCTAAATGGGCAAGGTTGCCTGATGTGACACTTTCCTCCTCCTCGCCAATTACCGATATCGCCACAGAGCCTGAAATAAAACCCTCACCCGAAACCCCAAAACAGGAAACGCCTGTGGTATCAGCATGGGCACCGGTATCAAACAGCGGAGGCTGGATATGACGAAAGAAGAAATTGAACACATGATTGAGCAATACCGTTTAGCGGAAGAGGCGGTATTAAAAGGCAAATCCATCACTTTTAATGGACAAGCCATGACAATGGAAAATCTCAACGAGATCATAAAAGGTCGTGAGCGTTGGGAATCTCGTTTGTCGGCATTGATATCGAGAAAACGAGGCAATCCAATGTATAAACTAGCGAGGTTTAGATGACATTATTAGACAGCGCCATTGGTTATTTTGCACCAAACTGGCAAGCCTCGCGTCTCCGCTCTCGCTTACAAATTAAAGCTTATGAAGCCGTTTTACCCACTCGTACTCATCCCGCTAAACGTGAAAATCGTAATGCAAACCAATTGACGCAATTTGGTGGTACTTCCTTACGCGAGCAAGCGCGATGGCTAGATAACAATCATGATATCTCTATCGGTATTCTCGATAAGATGGAAGAGCGTATTGTCGGGGCAAAAGGCATTATTGTTGAGCCTCAGCCTCTCGATGGTGCAGGGCAAATTCATGAAGATTTAGCCTCACAAATTCGTCAAGCCTGGGCGGAGTGGTCAGTACTACCCGAAGTGACCGGGCAATTTAGTCGCCCTGTATTAGAGCGTTTACTGGTCAGAACGTGGTTACGTGATGGTGAAGTGTTTGCTCAACTTGTTAAAGGTAAAGCGAAAGGATTAGAGGCTCAAGCTAATATCTATTTTTGGCTCGAAGCCTTAGAGCCTGACTTTGTGCCGATCCACATGAATATGCCTGAAAGCAAGATTATTCAAGGCATTAAATTCAATGAGTGGGGGCGACCCACAGGGTATCAGGTATATAAAAATCTCCCTCAATTTAGTGCCAATTTAGGGGATATCAAAACCATTGATGCCGAAAATATGTTGCACCTGAAATTCACTCGTCGGCTCCATCAAGCGCGAGGTGTCAGTTTGTTTTCGGGGATCTTAATGCGTTTAAGTGCGTTAAAAGATTACGAAGATGCGGAATTAACCTCCGCACGTATTGCAGCTTCATTAGGCATGTACATCAAAAAAGGCGATGCCGGATCTTTCCCTGAGGGTGACTATGACGAAGATGAGCAACGTAATATTGATATTCAGCCGGGCATGATTTACGACGGTTTAAAACCGGGTGAAGAAGTCGGCATGATCAAATCAGACCGACCCAACCCCAACCTACAATCGTTTCGCAATGGACAATTACGCGCGGTTTCTGCAGGCAGTCGGGGGAGTTATTCCAGTATCGCCCGTGACTATAACGGTACGTATAGCGCTCAGCGACAAGAGCTGGTGGAGTCATTTGAAGGTTATAACATTTTCCAAGATACCTTTGTGGCAGGCATCACACGTCCGATGTATCGCAATTGGTTAAAAATGGCGATAGCCAGTGGTGTGGTAACCGTTCCACCTGATGTTGACCCTAAATCCTTGTTTAATGCGGTTTACAGTGGCCCTGTAATGCCATGGATTGATCCGAAGAAAGAGTCTGAGGCTTGGAAAACCTTGTTACGCGGTGGTGCGTCAACAGAAAGTGACTGGATACGCGCCAAAGGGGGCAACCCTGCGGATGTGAAACGTCGTCGTAAAACCGAAATTGACGAAAATAAACGATTAGGACTGGTATTTGATACTGATCCTGCTAATGACAAAGGGGCACAAGATGCTAAACAACAAGAAATCGATGATGATGCCTAAAATGTCGGGGCCAGTAAATCAAAAAAGCTGGTTTCGCATGCAGGCTAAAGAAGACCAAACGGCGGATATCTATATTTATGATGAAATCGGTGGGTGGGGAATTAGCGCAAGACGCTTTACGGAAGATTTAATCTCGCTGGGTAATCTCAGTCATATCAATCTGCATATTCACTCCCCCGGTGGTGAAGTGTTTGATGGTATCGCCATTTATAACCAACTTAAAAACCACTCTGCAACAATTACGGTTTATATCGATGGTTTGGCCGCCTCAATGGCCTCAGTTATTGCGATGGTCGGGGATACGGTCATTATGCCGAAAAATGCCATGATGATGATCCACAAACCGTGGGGTGTCTCATGGGGAGATGCGAATGATATGCGTGAATATGCTGACTTACTCGACAAGTTAGAAAACGTATTAATCCCTGCTTATGTGGCGAAAACAGGGAAAACAACCGAAGAAATTACCGCCATGTTAGAGCAGGAAACATGGCTTGATGGTGACGAGTGTGTTGAACACGGTTTCGCCGATAAAGTGATTGAGCCAGTGAAAGCAATGGCAAGTCTTACATCTAAACGAATTGAGGAATTTTCATCTATGCCAAGTGCAATTAAAAATCAAATTACCCCCAAAAACACTACTAAACCTACGCAACAGCCTCAACCAAATTCTTCACCAGAGCCACAGCCTAGCGCCACCTATGCGGATGAGCAAATACGCTTAAATGGCATTAAAGATTTATTTGCCATGTTCGGTGGTCGTCATAATGAGCTAATGATCACGTGTTTAGCAGATGCGAACTGTTCTGTTGAAAAAGCGCGTGAGCAATTGCTCAATACGATTGCACAGCAACAAAATCCTGAGCCATCCAATAAAGATAATGCGCATATTTACGCAGGAAACGGCAATATCGTCGGTGACAGTGTGCGCGCCTCTGTGATGGCGCGTGCGGGTTATCAGGATTATGAAAAAGATAACGCCTATAACAGCATGACACTGCGTGAGTTAGCACGCGCATCACTGACGGAGCGTGGTGTTGGCGTGGCTACGTATAATCCGATGCAAATGATTGGTATGGCGTTTACGCACAGCACCTCTGATTTCGGTAATATCCTGCTGGATGTCGCGAATAAAGCGATTTTGCTTGGTTGGGAAGAAAATGACGAAACCTTTGGAAAATGGACGAAAAAAGGACAACTCAGTGACTTTAAAACTGCACATCGTGTGGGGTTAGGGGCATTCCCTTCCTTACGTAAAGTGCGTGAAGGCGCTGAGTATAAATACGTTACGTTGAACGATAAAGGCGAAACCATCGCGCTGGCAACTTACGGTGAATTATTCAGTATTAGCCGTCAAGCTATTATCAATGATGACATGAATATGTTGACGGATGTACCAAAGAAATTAGGTGAAGCAGCGAAAGCCACCATCGGTGATTTGGTGTATGCGGTACTTATCGACAATGAAAAAATGAGCGATAAAAAAGCACTATTTAGTACCGATCATAAAAACATGCTCACGGGCGGGATGGATGTAGAAACCATCAGTGCGGGTCGTACTGCTATGCGTCAACAAAAAGAAGGCGAACGAACACTCAATATTCGTCCGGCATTTATGTTGGTACCGACCACACTGGAAACACAAGCTATCCAAGTGGTTAAATCGGGTAGTGTGAAAGGCGCAGATGTTAATGCCAATATCATTAATCCAGTGCGTGATTTAGCGGAAATTATCGCCGAACCTCGGTTAGATGAAGCTAGTACAAAAGATTGGTATATGGCCTCACGCCAAGGTAGCGACACCATTGAAGTGGCGTACTTAAATGGGATTGATGTGCCGTATATTGATCAACTAGAAGGCTTTACCTCGGATGGTGTCACGACAAAAGTGCGTATTGATGCGGGTGTAGCACCAGTTGATTATCGCGGTCTACTGAAAGTGACGGGTAAGTAAGACGTCTTTTTTCTTCGTTTTATCCTGATGCCCTGATGGGCTTTTTTTATATCTAAAATCCGGTGCTTCGGCATCGGAAGGAGTTTTTATGGCTAAAAATTATGTACAACAGGGTGGCACAATTGCAATTGCCAACAACACAAAAGAGATCATTAAAAGTGGTCAATTGGTACACGTTGGTGCGGTTGCTTGTGTTGCGATCACGGATATTCAACCTAACGAAACCGGTGATGGTTTTGCAGAAGGTGTTTTCTTACTGAACAAAAAAGCTGGTATTGCCTTAAAAGCTGGCACTACGGCGTCCGTTAAAGACAATATCGTGGTGGATACCGGTGGCACACCTGCTGGTGTGGTTTGGGATGATGCGGATGCATCGAGTGAACATGTCACGATTAAACTCAATGTCTTTGTGCCATCAGCGGGTACCCCTCAAGGTTAAGGCAACATAGATGAATCCATTTGAACACTTAATAAAAAGAATGGATAACGCGACCACTGAGCGGATGGGGATCCCCATCCGTATTAATGGTGTTATTTATCAAGCACTCGAATCTCACTTTATCCCTGAATTGGGGCCGATGAGTGGTGATGGGGTGAGTTATGTTGTTTTTTCTTCAACATATCACCCTAAGCGCAGTGACGCCGTAGAAATTGAGGGGGAAGCCTATCAAGTCACTCGACACCAAAAGTTTAATGGGAAACCACATATTTGGATCAAATAGGTGGGTGATATGAAAGGGTTGGCGCAAGCCATTAAAAACCTGAATAGCATTAATGATGAAATGGTCCCGAAAGCAACGGCAATGGCGATTAACCGTGTTGCTCGTCGTGTCATTAGCCATAGTGTTAAACGGGTTTCAGCCGAAACCAAAGTACCTCAACGCCTGATCCGTCAACGTGTTCGACTTAATCGAGCGAGTAGCCGTTATAAAACGCCTCGCGCTCGATTAGTGATAAACCGGGGTAATTTGCCGGCCATTGCCCTAGGTAATGCGCGCGTTCAGCTATCAAGAAAACGAGGTAATCAGAAAGGCGCTGGAAGTGTTTTGAAGGTGGGGAGATTTTCTTTTCCTCATGCTTTTATTCAACAGCTCGATAATGGACGCTGGCACATTCTTCAGCGAGTTGGGGAAAGTCGTTATCCCATCGAAGTAGTTAAAATACCACTCGTCACACCGCTAACAACAGCTTACACCGAAGAGTCAGAGAAACTGCTTCAATCTGATATGCCTAAAGAAATGGCGTCGGCCTTAAAGCAACAGTTACGGCTTTATATAAAAGGGAGGGTTTGGTGATCAAACATACACAGATCCGACATGTAATTAAAGAGGCGATTGAGCCTCATGCCAATGGGGTGACAGTCTTTGATGGTCGCCCTTTTTTTATGGATGAAAACGACTTTCCAGCCATTGCGGTGTACATCACTGATGCTATTTCAACAGGTGAAAATCTCGATGAAGATAGTTGGCAAGCAATTGTTCACATAGAAGTTTTTCTCAGTGCGAATAACCCTGATGCTGAGTTAGATAAATGGGTTGAAGCCGTGATTTATCCTGCGCTGACCTCCATTCCCGCACTGTCCGAGCTTATCGAGAATATGACCCCTAACGGCTACGACTACCATCGTGATGAAGAAATGGGGTTGTGGGGGTCGGTCGATCTCCATTATCAAATTAATTATTCAATGTAAAAGGGATCATTATGCCTACACCAAACCCATTGGCACCCGTAAAGGGTGCTGGTACCACGCTTTGGATTTATAGCGGTACCGAAGACCCATTAAAAGATCCGTTTACTGATACGGATTGGACACGACTGGCGAAAATTAAAGAGCTACAGCCGGGTGAAATTACCGCAGACAGTTATGACGATACCTATCTTGATGACGAAGATGCGGACTGGAAAGCCACTGCTCAGGGGGAAAAATCAGCGGGTGAGGCCAACATCACGCTGGCATGGAAACCGGGTGAACAAGGTCAAAAAGATCTGGTTGATTGGTTCCAACTAGGGGATGTTCGTCACTACCGCATTCGTTACCCCAATGGGGCCGTCGATATTTATCGAGGTTGGGTTAGTTCGCTTGGAAAAATGGTGCCTGCGAAAGAAGTGATCACCCGTACCATTAAGATCACCAACAGTGGCCGTCCTGCGCTTGCAGAAGAAATAAAATCAGCGTCAGAGCAAGGAAAAAGTGCGCCCGTTATTAAAAAAGACAATGAATAAAAGGTAATAATATGTTTTTAAAGAAAAAAGAATTTACTTATAGTGATAACACTATTGAGTTGTTTGAGTTATCAGCATTACAGCGTATTGAATACTTTGATTTTTTGGTCGAACAATCTCAAAAAAACGAAGATGTTGAAAAGGCTGAAGGCATAAAAAAAACAGCACTCATTATTCGTGCAAACACAGAATCGAATGCCTGGTTAGTGTCTCGATCATTAGCACACGGTGAAACGCGTGATATTGAGCAGGTTTATCATGAAGTGCTTTCGCAGTGGCCACCAGAGGCGCTTGGCAAAGCAGCAAAAGAAGTCCTGGTCATTAGCGGGATGGCTCAAACTGAAAACACGGAAAGCGAAAACCATCAAGGTGATGTTCAGGCAGAGCCACTGGAAAAGTAGTTGCCCGTGAACATCAATTTATTCTGCGCCTATCACATGAATTTAAACGTGCTGATTGGCGCAGAATGCTCAGTGAGATGACAGCGACCGAGCTCGCTGATTGGTTACACTTCTTTAATGAAACTCCCTTCACCATTCAATTTATCGATCATGCTTTTTCTGGTCTTAATTTCACGGTTGCCAGTGTTTTTGGTGGTGGTAAAGACTTATCACCAGAGGATTTTAGTGTGTTGTTACGTAAACCTGCTGTTGATATGGACGATGAAATCATGATGGCGGTAAGTGAAGGGATAGCGGGCGGAATACGATATGAGCCAACAAATAGCGGATCTAACGATTAATTTAGGGGCTGAAACAGCCGATTTTAAAGAGCAAATGGGGCGAGTTGAACGTCAGCTCCAAGAAACCGCAGAAAAAGCCGAAGCCAGTCAACGACGTATGGCTCAACTGGTTGAACAACAAGCGCAAACTGCTCGCAGTTCAGCAGAGAGTACTGCGCAGTCTCTTCAAGAACTTAACAATCAACAAGAAATTTCTCAACAACAACGGGCTGATTATTATCAGCGGATCGCACAGGAAGAGGCGCGCTCAGCTATTGAATCACGCAAACAAGCTGATGCTTTTTTAGAGCAAGCTCAAAGTGTTGGGCAAACGAGAGATGCACTTGAACAACTCACAGAGGTTTTAAATAAATCAACAAAGGCTTATAACAAGCTAAAAATTACAGGTGAGCAGTTCGCTGAAATTCAGAATGTCACTAAATCAAGAATAAAGGCGATACAAGATCAACAAGATGCAAATACTGAAAAATATTTTAAGCAGATTGAAGCAGTTAAAGGACTTTCTGGAGGAACGTCGGCATTAAGAACCATTCAAGCTCAGCTTAATCAAGAGGTAAAAAAGGGCACTATCCATCAACAAGACTATCGGACACTGATTTCTGCCATTACCTCAGAGTCAATGAAGTTGCGCCGAGAAGAAGAGTCTCTAACGCAACAAAAAACGCGATTTATTCAGCGACTAAAAGAGCAAGTTGCTACTCAAAACTTAAGTCGTGAACAGATGTTGCGTTATCAAGCGTCTCAGTTAGGTGTCAGCTCTTCAGCAGAAATTTATATTCGTCGATTATCTGAATCGAGCAAAGAAACCAAAGAGTTTGATAAAAATAGCAAGTCATTAGCTGGTCGTCTTCAGGGTATTGCCAACTCATTTAATATGGGCTCACTGGTTCGTGGTGGTATCTGGGGAGGAATTACGGCAGGTTTAACAGGCGTTGCAAAGCTAGCCTATGATGCAGAAAGAGAATTTTCTCAGTTTAATAAACAACTGATTTTAACCGGTAACTACGCCAATAAATCAGCGAGCCAATTAAACGAAATGGCGCGAACCCTTGCAGGTGGCGGTATTACGCGTGATGAAATGGCATCATCCATTTCGAGTGTCGTCGGTACTGGCGTATTTTCGAATAATGAGATTTCTCGTGTTTCAAAAGCGGCCGCACAGATGAATTACATCACAGGCCAGGCGATTGATACCACTATTGATCAGTTTAAACGTCTGCAAGATGAACCGCTTCAAATGTCGCTTGAATTAGAAAAAGCGAATCATCACCTCACTGCATCCCAATTAGAACAAATCAGAACACTTGAATTACAGGGTAATAAAACCGAAGCAGCTAAGCTGGCGATTGATGCTTATGCTCAAGCTATAAATGATGGTGCCATTGAGATCCCCAACAAGTTGGAGGGAATAGAATTAGCCTGGTTCAATATTAAAAAAGCAACAAATGACGCCAAAGATGCCGCATTGAATTATTACCGAACAAGAACATTAAAGGATGAAATCCGTGAGCATGAAGAAATGCTGGTTAATTTTCAGATAAACCCATTTACTGAAAAACTGCATTATGACAAAACAGGTCAAACAATTGATGATGTTAAAGCTCATTTAAAAGAATTGAAAGATCAGGCAGCTGATATTGACCTAAAAAATGCCCAAGCCCAAGCAGAAAAAGACAATGAGCAGTTTAAAGTTAACCAAATTAAAACTCAGGAAAAGTGGAGGAGTTACTTTAGTTGGGAAACTCAAAGGTTACAAAAGTTAGCGGAATTAGAAAAAGAAAAACATGCACTAACACAAGAACAGTATGAAGAAGCTAAGGCGATGATTAATTTTCGTTTAAGAGATCGTCAAATGCCGGGTACAGGGAAAGGCAAAAGATACGTTGTGCCAGCTGGTGTTCGTGAAGAAGAAAAAGCCTCTAGAGATTTATTAGCATTACAAGCTCAATTGAAAATCCTTGAAGATCACAAAAGTGCTAATGATGTCATTAGTCAGCAACGTAAAGACTTTCAAAAAGAGCAGGCGCAATTTGCAATCCTAGAAGAAGCGCAGTTGACGCGTCGATTAGATAATGCTGAAAAATCGCTATTAGCAAATAAGGAAAGCATCCTAATTCAAAAGGAAGCGTTAGCGATAGAAGGCGATAAAGTTGCCTTGCAAGAACGTTTAAATAAGATGCAAGATCAGGCTACTAAATATATTGCTCAACAATCGGAAAAACGTAAAGCGATTGAAGAAAGCATGGGTAAATCAGCAAGAGAGCAACAACGTTACTTGGAACGCGCTCAACTTCTTGCGGGACAAAAAGAGAACCCACAGCTAAATAATATGTTAGCTGAGCGACAGAAAACATGGGAAGTTGAAGATCAAAAACGAGCCAATTGGCTAAAAGGAGCTGAAACAGCTTGGGGTAACTATAAAGACACGGCTCTTGATGTTAATACTCAAATACAAAATGCTACCTCTATGGCGCTTAATGGATTTAGTAGCCAGTTAACCAATGTATTATTTGAAGGTGAAGCCAATTTCAAAGACTTTACGAAATCGATTCTTAAGATGCTAACGGATATTTTAATTAAAATGTCATTAGTTAAAGGAATAGAGGCGATGGGCTTTGGTTTTGGTGCTCCAGTCGCGAATGCTAACGGTGGTGTTTACAACTCAGCCAGCCTAAATGCTTACAGTGGACAGATGGTTCATAAACCTACCATGTTTGCGTTTGCAAAAGGTGCAGGGTTGATGGGAGAGGCTGGGCCAGAAGGCATTTTCCCTTTGCGCCGTGGTGCTGATGGGAAGCTGGGCGTTATTGCGAAAATGCCCAATCAGGGAGGAGGCGTTACCCAGCATTATCACATTACTATACAAAATGATGGTAGTAATGGTCAGATAGGGCCTGAAGCATTGAAAAAAGTTTATGAAATTAGTAAGCGAGGGGCTCAGGACTATATTATGAGCCAACGTCGTGATGGTGGAGCTATGTAGATGGAAACATTTAAATGGAAGGTCAAACCCGATATGAAAAAGGAGTTTGAGCCTCGGGTAAAATCAGTGAAATTTAGCGACGGCTATGAACAGCGTCGCCCTGATGGTATTAATAATAATCTAAAAAAGTACAATGTAACGTTGATCTATATAAATAGTGAAAGCGTGCATATTGAAACATTTTTAGAAAAACATGCTGGTGTTACTGCATTTTTATGGAAGCCTCCTCATCAAACTGACATGATTAGGGTATTATGTCGAAAATGGTCGTCTTCAGTTGGAATGATTAGAACTGAAATAACAGCTGAATTTGAACAGGTTGCGTCTTGATTGGTTTTTGTGGCTTTAGCTAAAATTTCAATAGCGAGGATATTATGTTTATATTGAGGTTGCTGGTCTTAATTTTTTTAGTTTTTTATAGTTACTCAATGGGGCAAATATCTTCTGCTGGGTTAAATGATTTTGGTAAGTTAATATCATTATCATTTTTTATTTTTGCTCCCTTATTATACATCTTACCTTTCATCGAATCTAAAATTCGCAAGAAAAAAAACAGCAATCAAATACTGGCATTAAATGTCTTAGCTGGCTGGACGGTTATTGGTTGGATTGTTAGTTATGTTTGGGCTTTGGGGAATAACAACGAAAAAAATTCAGATATAAATGATAATAAAGCTGATTCATCTAAAGTAGAGAGAAAAACTAAACAATGCCCTTATTGTGCGGAGGATGTATTAGAGGCCGCAATAAAATGCAAGCATTGCGGTAGTGATCTACCAATTAAAGATAATAAAAATTAAATAACCTTTCTGTTAACAAACCACCTTCGGGTGGTTTTTTATTGGGGCTAATATGCAACATATTCCTCCTGAAATGCGAATAAGTATTACCGAACTCTCCTCTGATGATGCTTTGCTTGAACTTTATGAATTTGATTTAACCAAAATAGGTGGTATTCGGTACCGCTTTTTTGATGGACTTAATCAACGTAAAGAGCCGTTAATCTGGCAAGGAAACACCTATGAGCCTTACCCCGTGAAAGGTGAAGGCTTTTCTTTTAATGGCAAAGGCCCTTCAGGGCGACCCACTATTACATTGTCGAATTTATTTGGATTGATTACAGGGATTGCCAGTCAATTAGATAGTGCAATCGGTGGGCTGGTGGTACGACGCATTGTCAGCACTCAATTTTTAGATGCAGTAAATTTTCCTCAAGGCAATCCTAATGCCGACCCATCACAAGAAATTGTGACACGTTGGATCATTGAGCAGATGACCAGTTTAAATTCAGTAACAGCTACCTTTATGTTAGCCACACCGAGTGAGACTGACGGATTAATGCTGCCTGGGCGTGCTATTTTGTCTGATATCTGTAATTTTTGTTATCGCTCAGAAGAGTGTGGTTACAAAGGCCCCCCTGTTGCTGACGAATGGGGAAAGCCAACCACCGATCCACTAAAAGACAAATGTGGCAAACGTCTTAGTGACTGTAAGTTACGAAAAAACGAATCACGTATAGGCGCGTTTGTCTCCACTTCCCGTATTGGTAATAATTAACTCCCTCCTAAGGTGTTTCTTATGATAGAGCAAGCAATTTTGGCGCATGCGAAAGAGCAAGCGCCATCGGAGGCGTGTGGCTTATTGGTAAGTACCGCACAGGGTGAACAGTATTTACCTTGTGTTAATCAGCACGCTGATCCGAAAAACTATTTCACGATTTCTTTTGATGATTTTATTCGAGCCGAAAAGCAGGGCGAGGTGATAGCCGTTGTACACAGTCACCCTGATGGTCAACCTTATCTCAGCACCTTAGATCGACAACTGCAGGTGAACAGTGCATTGCCGTGGTGGGTGGTTTGTAATGAAAAAATTCATTGTTATCAGCCAGTATCTCATCTATTAGGTCGCCATTTTATTCATGGCTCAACCGACTGTTATGGGTTGTTTCGTGATGCTTATCATTTGGCAGGACATGATCTGCCTGATTTTGAGCGACATGATAATTGGTGGCGCCAAGGTAAAGAACTGTACCTAGACAATATGATAAGCAGTGGTTTTCGGCAGGTAAAAAAAGAAGCGCAACCCGCCGATATTATTTTGTGTTGCTATGCCAGCTCTCGTGCCAATCACGCGGGGATTTATTTAGGCAATCAAACGATTTTACATCACATTCCAAACCAACTTAGCAAACGCGAGGAGTATAACGAACGATGGCAACGAATGACGCACTCAATTTGGCGTTACCGCGATTGGCAACCTTCCGACTTTACGGGGATTTGCAACGATTTGGACGTCGCTTTGATTTAAATGTGAATACTGCTTCTGAAGGTCTTCACGCGCTTTTTATTCAACTTCCAGCATTACGCTTAGCTATTCGTGATGGTTGGTATCAAGTGCGCATTGCGGGTACTGATATTTCCCCACAAGATATTAACCAAAGATTCAATGAAACCTTACCTGATAATTCAGTAGTTCATATTGTGCCGAAATTATCAGGGGCTAAAAATGTCGGTGTTTTTCAATTTATTGCAGGTGCTGCTTTATTTTCATTGGGATGGTGGGGGCCAGCGTGGATCTCCGCAACAGTAGCGACTTCTTTGATGGCGGGCGGTGCAGCTATGATGATTGGTGGTGTCGCTCAAATGCTGATCCCGTCTCCAAAACCTCCCAATCTATCTCGTGGTGATGAAGAAAAAGGCAATACTTATTTTAGCAATCTTGATAATGCCGTTGCACAAGGAATGCCGGTGCCCATTGCCTACGGCGAAATTATGTGTGGTTCACGCGTCATTTCACAATCTGTTGAAATTATGGATGACAGTGACGGTGAAAATATCGATGCCGGCAAACACGGTGGTTAAGAGGAGTTCGTATCATGGGTAAAGGTGGTGGCGGTCAAAGAACACCGTATGAGGCACCAAACGATTTAACATCACGTCAAAAAGCGTCATTAATTGATTTAATCAGTGAGGGGCCGATTGAAGGCCCTATTCATATTCAAGGCTCGATGGATGATTTAGGGTGCATTTATTTGGATGATACGCCGGTGATAGATGGATCTGGCAATAGCACGATTAATGGAATGTATGCACAATGGCGGGCGGGTACCTTAGAGCAACCGGCAATGAGTGGTTTTACCGCGTCTGCGAATGAAGTGCCAGTGGGGATTGAGGTTAAATATAATTCCCCTGTCACTCGCACTATCACCTCGCCCAATATTGACCGCTTACGCCTAACCTTTGGTACGCAATCACTGGTTGAAACTAAAGATAATGGTGATCGAGTACCTACATCTGTTCAATTACAGATCCAAATCCAGCGCAATGGGGTATGGATAACAGAGAAAAACGTCACGATTAAGGGTAAACGCTCTAACTCTCCGTACTTGATGGCGGTTATTTTAGATGATTTGCCCCCAGTTCCGTTCAGTGTGCGCATGATCCGTATCACTCAAGACAGCACTTCTGACAAAATTCAAAATAATACCGTTTGGTCGAGTTATTCTGAGTTAGTGGATATTTCACAAACTTATCCGGGTTCTGCTGTTGCAGGATTAATGTTTGATAGTGAGCAGTTTGGCAATAAATTTCCGCGCCGTAATTATTTAATTAAAGGGCGTATTATTCAGGTGCCGAGTAATTATGATCCAGATAAACGAATTTATTCTGGGATTTGGGACGGTACCTTTAAACCGGCATTTACCAATAATCCAGCATGGGTATTATGGGATTTGTTAACTCATCCTCGTTATGGCATGGGGAAACGCCTCAATATTAGTGAGGTTGATAAATTCGCCTTATATGCGATAGGACGTTATTGTGACGAACAGGTTGATGATGGTTTTGGAGGAAAAGAGCCACGTATAACCTGTAATGCTTACATTACGGATATGCGTAAAGCCTATGATGTGATGGCAGATATGTGTGCCATGATGCGCATTATGCCAGTCTGGAACGGACGAACATTAACCTTTATTCAAGACAGACCGTCTGATGTAGTATGGCCTTATACTAATGCCAACGTAATTGATGGCAACTTCCAATACAGCTTTAGCGCATTAAAATCGCGTCACACTGCCGTCGAAGTTCGTTTTATTGATCCAAACAATGGTTGGAAAACCAGTGTTGAGCTAGTTGAAGATGATGCTAGCATAGCGCGCTTTGGACGCAATGTGATGCGCGTCGATGCATTTGGTTGTACTAGCAGAGGTCAGGCTCATCGTCATGGTCTTTGGTTGTTAACTACTGAGAAATTAGAAACTCAAACGGTTGAATTTAATATCGGTAGTGAGGGGTTACGTCATATGCCGGGTGATATTATCGAAATTGCTGATAATTATTACGCGGATAATCAAATTGGTGGACGTCTAACACATATTGATTATGCCTCTCAAACATTAACCTTAGATCGCAATATCGACACACCCAAAAGTGGTAAATCAAGCGTCACACTCCTCAATGCACAAGGTGATCCGCAATCTTATGAAGTGGTGAGCTATCCCGCATCTAATCAAATAAAGCTGGATATTTTTCCGTTAGGGTTACAAGAAGGTGGAATTTGGACATTAACACTTCCGTCTTTACGTCGGCGATTATTTCGTGCCATCAGCTTGGCTGATAACGGAGATGGCAGCTTTACGGTTATTGCAGTGCAACACACGCCCGAAAAAGAGGCTGTTGTTGATAAAGGGGCTAAATTTGAGCCAAAACCTGATACGCCACTAGGTGGATTTATTCCACCGGTTGAAAACCTTTCTGTGGATATCGAATCAGATACAAGTGCATGGCAAGTAGAAGCCAGTTGGAATACACCTTATTCCAGTCGAGGAGTCGATTTTTTATTAAAACTAACCACTGGTGATCGCATTGTCGGCACTGCCTCAACCACGGATACGATATATCGTTTTGGTGGTTTGCCTCAGGGGAATTATGTTTTATCCGTCCTGCCTCAAAATGATCGGAAACAAAAAGGCGAGGTGGCCACAACTTCATTTGCGATTAATCCACCATTACCACCCAGTTATATTGAGGTTGAGTCGGGCTATTTTAGTTTAGGGATTATTCCGCGATCTGGTGGTCAAAATAGCTTACGAGCACAGTATGAGTTTTGGTTTTCAGAAAAACAGATCACGGATATTCGTGATGTGGAAAATCGTGCTGAGTATTTAGGTATTAGCTCTATGTGGGTTATACAAGGGCGTAACCTAAAGGCTGGCCATACCTATTATATTTATGTTCGCAGTATAAACGTTGTAGGGTATTCAGAATTTGTTGAAGGAATAGGGCAACCAGAAAGCCACACTAGCGAAATACTAGATAATTTAGATAAAGAATTACAGGAAACGCAAGCATGGCGGAAGCTTAATGAAAAAGTTGAATGGAATGAAAATACAATAAAAAGGGTAGGTTATAATGAATATAATTTATCTCGAAAGTTTGAAAAATACAGTAAACAGACAGAGGAAACGATTAATGAGATCCGAACACAGATAGAAAATACGGAAGCTGATATTATTACTCAAAAGGAAGCAATTTCTTCTATCAAACAAGCTCAATCAAGTTATCAACAACAAGTCCAAGCTAAAATTAATCAGCAGTCAGGTATTCTCAATCAAAAGATGAATGCACAATTTACACAATCAGGAGGATATGCTCGGCATTCAATAAATATTACTATCGTCCATAATGGAATTAGATATAATGCAGCTGGTTTTATTGTTAGTGCCGAAATCAAAAATAAAAAAATAAACTCTTATATTGGATTTAATGCCAATAACTTTGCATTTTATAATCCCCAAAATAACCGAATGGAACTGTTTATGTCTGCTAAAAACGGACAATTTTTTATTCGAGATGCATTAATTGATAAAGCCATGATCAGAAAACTCGCGTTATCAGAGGCTATTACTTCCAATAATTATTCTCCCGAAAAGTCAGGTTTTATTCTTGATGTGAAAAATAACAAATTAGAAATATATGGTGGTAATGGGGGAACAACATTAACCAATCAAAATTTATATGTAAAAGACGAAACTGGGTATAACGTTGTTATTATTGGTGATATCACAAATGAGCGATAATTATGGAATGGTAATCAAATCTAAAAAATATGGAATTAATTTATTAAATACATCCGATAGAGTCGGCCGAATTGTTGGTTGGCATGATATTACTCCTATACCACTTATGACTAAAAAAATCTTTAGTTATGACTATTCTGATCTAAATAAATATGGAGAAGTATTTGCTTGGTTTGGGACTTCCTTTATGAGAGGGTTAGCCGGAGATGTTACTTTAAATATTAATAACGGGGTAATTATTCTCGAACTAGATAATGTTTATAGAAATGGCTTAATCGATATATATGATGACATCATTAGGTTATATTATGGAGTATATTGATGGGTAAATATGGCATTATTATAAAAGGAAAGGATCGCCATGTTCAAATAGATAGTTTTAATACGGTTATGAACTGTATTAGAAAGCAGACTGTTGTAATGAAAGGTGGGATAGTATCTGGAAATCAAGGATATTATACTGAATTACCGATCACCCCACATTCATCTACAAAGTTATTTGCTGTATCACCTAACAATGTTTTTGTTAAAGTTATTGGGGGAGCCATAAAAGGAAGTGACAAAAATATTCAGCTATCCCAACCTTATAATGACTCTTCGGGTAGTGTTGATGTGTTTGAATTTGGTGATTTTCCGAATAATATTTTTAAAGAAAAATATGGAGTCGTTATAAAAAATAGTAGTACAAAACAGACTGTTTATAACTCTAATTGGGGGGTGTTAAAAATAGTAGGATATTTTATTGCATCATGGAAAGAAGATATTGATTATCAATTACCAAATACAAAAGATTTAGCTTTCGTTTTTGGTGGCGGAATGGGAGGAATATGGGAGGATGGATTTGAAGGGTCTTGGATGGATACTTTTATTAAAAGAGTGGGAAATACGTTACAAGTAAGATATAAAGAAGCTGTTCTTTGGGGCACAGGCAGTGCAAATCGTGATTTATCTAGATTTCCAGCGATATGTTTAATTATTGATGTTGGAAATATAAATAGAATCTTGTAGTTCATTATCGGTAAAAGTAACTGTTGATTTTCAAAACAATCTAATCATTTATTGGGGGCTAGTTCGTAATCTATCGTTGACATTATACTTTCATTTTTTCTAAATTTATTTAACTAAATAAAATAGCACATCATTAAGAGAATATTTTCATTATCTACAAGATCTGTTTTGCTAACAGTAATATGAGAACTAGGTTCAGAAATTTCTAGCTGTGGTATAGTAAGATGAACGTTCATGACAATTATATTTGAATTTTGGAAGAATCTTTAAAGATAAATATACAAAAAATGTATATAATAAATTGTTTTATAATTGCTAAAATTTTCAATAAGTATAGTCTAGAATTTATAAACTCAACTTATTGAGCTATATGTAATTGAGTTTACGAAATGAAGAGAGAAAACTATGTTTAATTTAATAATGGGCGGCAGACCAAAAGCATTTGAATATTGGCCTATGTTTGTTGAAAAAGAAGGGACTGGGAGTTTTCCTATATCGCGGATGTTGGAAAATACGTCAGAGGAGATTCGTCAAAAACTGACCCCTTTGAATGAAAAGGCTCTATTTTTTATCGAAAGCCTCCCTGTATTATTTATGACGGAGAAGTACACTGACTGTGATGTTAAAAATTCTATTGATTATATTGATATAAGTATTGGTACGATATCAAATGTCAGAATCATGAAAAAAGATGTGTTCTTCTCCTTTAAGATTACAAAGAATTTTAAAAAAATTGCAATTACTGATGAAAATTCATATAAAAATATTCTGGAATTGGGTAGTTTCGGGCTGAGTAGAACTCATTGGGGAATAAAAAATAAAGATCTTCGGCAGATTTTGATTTCTTTAGAGTTAACAATAGATAGTAAATTTAAAAAATTGAATGAACTACCTTTAGCTGAGCAACATAATTATCCTGAAATTAGTGATGTTAGGACATTTTTAAAATATGTTCTTGATAAAGAAAAAAATGAAGATGAGGAAGTGTTTTATCGTGGCCATTCAGATTCCTCATATGAATTGGCACCTTCTTTATTTAGACGAACTAAAGACGGAAATTTTAAGTATTTACACTATGAATCAAATTTAGTTAGAGAAGCATTGACTGCAAGACCATCAGAATTTATAGATGATAAATCTATGCTAGATAAATTAGTGCGAATGCAACATTATGGACTTCCTACCCGTCTTTTAGATATTACATCTAATCCATTAATAGCATTATACTTTGCTTGTAGTAGTGTTAAATTTGATAAAGAAAAAAATGAGATTGATGGACATGTTATAATATTTAGAACCGATAGAGATAATATTAAATTTTTTGATTCCGATACTGTTAGTTGTATTGCTAACTTATCTATGCTTAATCATTCTCTTAAAGAAAAATTGGACTTTAAAAAAGAAAAAATAGAATTCAATAAAACAGAAGCCTGCAAAAAACTGCTACATTACATTAAGGATGAAAAGCCATATTTTGAAAATGTTATTGTTCCTTCAGATCTGGAACGTATTATCTTCGTTAAGGGAAGAGCTAGCAATGAACGGATATTATCTCAATCAGGAGCTTTTTTATTGTTTGGAAATAACGCTGTTTTTCCAGATTTAATTTCTGGAGAAGAATCGGAACTAACACAAGAATTTAAAGTTGAAAAACTAGTAATCAAAAATAAAAAAAATATTCTGAAGGAATTGTCTAGGCTGAATATCACTGATGCTACTGTTTATCAAGGCATGGAAAGAACAATGAAACTAATTGCTAATAAATATTCAGTAAAAGAATAAAATCACATAATAACTTATATAGGCTGAAAATAAACATATACCTAATTAATTGACATGTAAATTATGAAGATGTGCGCAATGTGAAATAGTGGCAACACAACTACCGATCCCCAAAGTTTTATCAAAAAAATATCTCCTATTATGAAATTTAACTTAGATGAAACATTTATTACCAAGGGCGAGCTTATGAGAACAAAAAATTTTACTAAGACTTGTCGCTATTTTGGGAATAGTAGAGAAACTTTTTATACTTGGAAAAGAACTTATGAACGAGATGGCAAGAAAGGATTAATCAACAATAAACCCTGCTCTGAAGATCCAATCAGAAGAGTTGTAAAACACATCGAAGAGATGGTTATTTATCTGCGTATGACTTACCATTTCGATTCTAACGTATCACTTGGTATCTTCTACTGTTTCATAACATCAAAATATCACGTTCTGGTCGCTACTATGTATTACTAAGAAACAAATTAAATCAACTTCCTCAAAATCAGTGAAGTTGATCTAAATCACTATTTAAATGTTATCAGAAACAAGTACAAGGGCATCATGTTCAGGTTGATGTGAAGTTCCTATTTTTTTAATACGCCTTATGGACTACGAATAATTCTTTTTTAAAATTAGTTAACAAAAGTTTTTCGAAGTCTTTTATAAAATTATACGATAATAAATTTTAATTTCATTCTGTACTATTAATTGAATGAGGAATAGGTTGCATTAGGAACGTAGTTTTTTAACATTCGATGTCATTTCAGTAATTGCAGCCTTGAGCACTTGTAAACAAATTTTAGCTGTATGCTCTCTAGGTGTGAAGCCCGATAACATTTGTTGATAAGGGTGGATATAATTGCGGAAATCTCTTAAAGTATGTGAAAACTTATAAGTATCAAGTTGAATTAGTTCTAAATCTTTTGCAACATTAATAAAGGCTGCAAGATTCCAATCATGAAATGGTTGAACTTTACCATCACGTCCTTTAGGGGATGACTTCACCGTATTAAATGCTCGCGGATAACTAGAAGCTAATCCAAGAAAAACCCCTTCTAAGGTACTACCAGCGATTAGTATCGTAGAAAGATAAGCGGCCGAATTATATGTTTTTTCAATTTCTTCAATTCGTTTGTTAAGTACTTCAGTTACGTTAATGTCTAAGCCTAAATCAGAGATAGTGAAACCACTAAACTCGCGATTTAAAAAATCAGATTCAGATAGATTACTGGATTGCAAGTTATCATCATTTAACTCCACTTTATGAAGTTTCTCGAAAGTTATTTCAGCACCATTTCTGATAACTCTCCATTTATCAAAAGCTAGGTATTGATTAAATTCGGCAATAAAGCGATCCAACTCGTCAATACGACTAATAAAATTGATAGGGTTGAATATTTCTTTGATGCACTTGTCAAGTCGTGGAGTTCCATTGATTGTATCTAGACAATCATCTGTATACTTCCAACGAGAGGGAAAGCCTTGTCCATATGAGTGATTAAAACCTAGTGTATTAAAAAATTTAACTAATTTAGGTCCGGAACGATACTCTGTCTCTTCATTTATTAAGTTTCGAAGTTTCTCACTTGTTTTACTGCTGATGTTCATTCAGATTCCTTTAGTACATAAAAATCATTTTAAGCAGAGACTCTGCATTTTTATCTCTTTATAATGCCGTTTTTATTTTGTTATATCAAAGAGAATTAGTATGTTAATGATGGATAAATAAATTAAACTATACGGTGTTATATTAGTAGGATATATGACTATCTGTGAGTGTTTTTATATAACTGATTAATAACCCATAAAAAATTGCAGAGAAAGGTAAGTTTTATATATTTATCTAAGTTTATAAGTACATATATAAGTAGAACTAAGTTGTCTTAGAACTATGTATATACGTTACTATTTCTTCTTAAGAAAAAGTGATATTGTTATTGGTATAAATTTTTTTGCATCAACATGTATACTAAATCACTGTTGCAGATTTATGTTAAATTTGAATATATAGAAAAATTACCTGATGTTGGTAAGTGTCAAAATAGTTATATTTAGCTATTTTAGGTAGAGAAATAACTTTATTAGTGGCTGTAATTATTAATTTACAACCACTATTTTTTAAATATTTTATTCTTTTTCAAAAAAATTATCCCATTGCTTAGCATCTTCTGAGAGCATAACAACACAAAGACTAGTCATGTTTTTTAGTTCTTTTATTTTATTGTTGTTACCACTGCTGATTATTAAGTCATAATTGGTCTTTTTAGTTTCACTCCTCATCTCACCTATTTTACTTGGGCAAATTAAATTATTGCTACCAGTTGAAAATAATCTAATACCATAGATAAAAAAATCTTTTTTTATTTCTTTATGTGTTGATGTATTCCATAGATGGGTAGGAAACATATTTGGTTGATACTTAGTACCGTTTATCAAAAAATAGTGGTTTTTATTATCAATAAAACCAATGGAATATAATGATATATTAATCACTTGAATGGCTAGGGAAGGGAACAAAAGAAATGTGAATATTATAGCTGTAATAATTCCGATTAATGTTTTTTTTATTATTGAGAGGATGTTTTTATCTTGTGATTCTTTTTCATTATAAAAGATAATTGCAGGGAGAAGTGATAGGAATGTAAATGCAAACATAAGTAATAAAACTATTAATAATGAGATTGTTTTTTCTCCAGAAATATCTCTTAGTAAAAACACAAAAGGAATAGAAAATGATAATGTCGAAAGTGATATTATTATTGAATCAAACAATGTTACAAATATTGTTTTTAGTTTAAAGTTATTGTTAAATATTGAAATAATAATAGCACCTGCGAGCGATAATAATATTGATATTATTATATATAAATTAGATGATAGTGTTTCGTTATTTGATGGGTATAAATTAGATAATAAGAGTGTTAATAATATCACATTAACAATTAAGCTAACTATGGGTATATGAACACGCGTTCCAATTTTATTTTGAAAGTTAGAACGATATAGAATAAGAATTGAACTTGGTAAAATAAGTATTAATGCAATTAAAAAAGATAATATTGCTGAGAATACTAGTAATGATAATAAAGCACTATAAATAGAAAAAGAATCAATTAGTAAATCCAAACGATCAATACTATTTAAATAGAACCAAATTATAAGACCTGAAATAATAATTGTACATGGGATTATTTTAATATAATGTTTATTGCTTTATAACAAATTATTTTTAAAATATTAGCTTCTTTATTTAGCATAATCTTTCCTTAAAGATATAAATTATGAATCCTACTACTTAAAAAGCAATAATTATTGCATCAATTAAAAATACTTCAACAGCACTATTCTATAAGCCTCAACAATACTCTCTTCATTTGTATGTTTAGTAATAAATATCTGATAATATTCATTAAATGAGCATCGTTGCTTATAGAAACAATAATCTGATAAAGGATGCATTTTTTTAGCATATATTGATGGATAGGGGTTGTTTTATTCTTGTTCATCCAAGATATCAACTGATCAACAGTTAAATCAATAATTTTTTATCAACTTCAAGCCAATGATAATGATGATGTTCATTTTTACGAGAGGGACCTTTAACAATATTAATTTCAGTATTTAGATGAATATCTAAAAACAGATACGTTAATATTATTGATGCTCCTTGGCAACAATTAAGTGGATAAGTATAGAAAAATGGCAAATCCATCTGCTCATGATTTTGTTGAAAGGTAGTGTGTAATGCTTTAGCTGTTGCAGTATGCTTTTTATACATATTTTTTCCTCTAGTTTTTTACTCCGTATTTAAGGTAGCAAATTTAAACTGATCTAATGATAGATAAGCATTGTTTAACAGCCTATACAATGCTAAAAGTCAGAACCTGACAATAAAATATATCTTATTAACTAATAAAATAAGTAGTATTTTAAATATTGATGCTACGCCACATGGGTTGGACAGAAGCCGCTGACTTAATCATTAAAGGTATGGAAGGCGCAATCGAAGCGAAGACCGTTACTTATGATTTCGAACGTCTAATGGACGGCGCTAAATTGCTGAAATGTAGCGAGTTCGGTGACGCGATTATCAAGCATATGTAATTGTTGATTTGATAAATAGTTAACGGGAGCTTATTAGTTCCCGTTTTTTATTGTCAATTTTGAAATGGTTATCAAAACGAGTTATCAAAACCACCTGAAATTTGAGCAATTAAATCACGATTTTTATCTAATTTTTGGCGTTCAAGTTGTTACCTGATTACTCAGCGTCGAGTTTTGCTTTTCAGCTATAAAGTAATTTATCGGTGATCCCTAAAAAACCTGTCGCTTTTGGAACGCTATAACCTTGTTCGCTGACTAATGCGACCGCCTCTTGCTTAAACCCAGTAGTATAAACACTGTTTGTTCGTTTTTTCATTTAACACTTCAATAGTTAGATTATATTCCATTATTAATGTGTTCTGTTTGATAAAGCAGATCAGACGGTTTTATTCTCATGAAAAAAACGTATCACGGCATTCATCCTAACGCACCTAAATTCGCCCGTAATGATATTGATGGTTACAAAGAAGGTGACCCAATTGATATCCCTGATGACCATTTTATTTCCGTTCGTATACAGATGCCTGAGTAATCAATCTATAACGTGAGAATACGTGAGATGGAAGAAGCGTAGAAAGTGGAAGAGGAGCGCAGACAAAAAGAAGAGAAGATGAAAGAGCAATAAATAGCTTTCATTTATATTAATATAAAAAGATAATCACAATATAAAAGTCAATTATATTGAGATTATCAGTTATTTTAAAAATTAGACACCAAAATTAAAAGTGAGGACGGCTTCACCCATAAAATCTAAACCATTAGATAAATCTATTCCTTTTTTACTTAATTCATCTCTGGATAAAATAAAAGCAGAATTAGTTTTCCCTAACTTAAAATCTGCAGAAAAAATCTTACCTGAGATTAAATCCAAATTAGCTTTATCTACACTTTCTTGTTGTTTTGTCGTCCAGCCATTAGTCACTTCTTTGGCCATGACGGTTTTATCGCCTGAAAATCCTACAGCTACATCATTTGCTCGACTAATAAATACAGGTTTTTCATCTACAGTAACATTAGTCCAAACGAATAATGCCCCACCAACAGAAGACTCCACTTTATCTTTACTAACGAGATGAAATACCGCGCTTTCTTTAGATTTATTGTTACCATTAAGCTCAATCGGAGCACTCAGATAAGTATCAGTGGCTCTAAACGTGAGGTAAGTTTCTGCATCACATTCAATAGTGACATTATTTAGGATTGAGTCATGAGGGTATATGTAATTTGCTGATTTAGGGATCAATGAAGGGCTTAATTTACCTAAGTCAAAAATTACATCGCTTTGTGTCGCACCATTAACCATACAAGTAGGTGGCTTAATATCACCATTGATTTTTAAATTAGCCACAGGAATTTTAGCAGCTAAAGCAGGGGCTGATATCACAGTCAGCATAGCAAGATTGAGTAATACTTTTTTCATAAAATACTCCTTTTTAGAAAGTAAGTAATAAACGTAACATTATATAATACACCTTATTTTTATTTATTTAATAATAAATTAAGCTATGTGTTTAAATTATCAAATTAAGACTTTCTTAAAGTGTTTTTTATTTCGATATTCGATATTCTTAATTGGAGTAATTAAAGGGGGACAATTAAATCATTGTGTGTAATAGTTTTAATTTGAGTTATATGTAAATATAAAAATATCATTCAATATTCTTATTTGGATTATTCCGTGTATTTGCATAAATATATTTAAATTAATAAGGTGTGTTTATTTAAATAGTAATTCAGATTAAGAGTTCTAGTATTTATGAAAGATATTTTTTTAGAGTTAAATTAATCAACTTGAGCGCATTCACCCTCAATAAAATCCTCTCCGTCATTTTCGTATTTCACTAGATGACACTCTCCTAGTCAGCCATACCGACTAACTACACAGCGAACACCAAGGAGAGCTGCTTGAAACTTAGTGTTTGTTTTCCCCCTTTAATAACTAGACACTTTTTCTAACAATCCATATTTAACCATGCTATCTAATGCTCTGCGGGTAGATTTGAGAATGCTTTTCCTATCAAAAGAATCCATCCCTTTAAGCATATAAGCTACACTTGAAACGTCGAAAGGTGGTGTGTCTATTTCATGTAAAGCACTTCCTCAAAACCAACTTACGCTATTCAATAAATCAAACAGTTGCAAGTGCACAAAAATAGGGACAAGTCATTTTCTTTTGCTGAAAAAATAAGACTAACCATATAGTTAGGTATTTTATGGAAATATAATACTACGCCACATGGGTTGGACAGAAGCCGCTGACTTAATCATTAAAGGTATGGAAGGCGCTAAACTGCTGAAATGTAGCGAGTTTGGTGACGCGATTATCAAGCATATGTAATTGTTGATTTAAGAAATAGTTAACGAGAGCTTATTAGTTCCCATTTTTTATTGTCAATTTTGAAATGGTTATCAAAACTACCTGAATTTTGAGCAATTAAATCACGATTTTTATCTAATTTTTGGCGTTCAAGTTGTTACCTGATTACTCAGCGTCTAATTTTGCTTTCCAGCTATAAAGTAATTTATCGGTGATCCCTAAAAAACCTGCCGCTTTTGGAGCGCTATAACCTTGTTCGCTGACTAATGCGACCGCTTCTTGCTTAAATCCAGTAGTATAAACACTGTTTGTTCGTTTTTTCATTTAACACTTCAATAGTTAGATTATATTCCATTATTAAAGAGCCCTGTTTGATTAAAGTAGATCAAATAACCCCTAAATTTAATTACTTATAATAAATAAATATTTTTTATTTCTTAATTAAAATTTTTGTTTTAAATAGGCTGCTTATTCTAATTTCAATAGTCTATTGATGAATGGTTTAATTTATTTTTCTATCTTTATTTTTAATTATCTTAAAATAATGAAATAGCTGATGTAATCATATTTAAAAGTGATATTATTATTTTATAATCATTTATATATGTTTACATTGTTTTTATTTTAATGCTGGAGATACACGTGAATAAAAGAGTGCTTTCGACAAAATATCGAAATTCGATGTGTCCATCAATGATAAAAAAAATAGGGTGATACGGTTTATCGTTATTCTTGATACCAATAGTATTCCTTCATTCCGCTAATGCGTTAGAGTTATCCGTTCCTATTGGCTCAACAGGTTATTTAGGGGAGGTCACTCCGCCAGTTGGTTCAACAACGAAAAATTATGGGATGGTAAGGTCAGTGCTTGAGGCGAATACGCCTTATATAAATTTTCGGTGGGAGCCTTATCAATTAGTGGTACAACCAATACCTTTTTACCCTGAAATTGGACGAGCGGGTGTGGCTATCTACAATAAAAGCAATCCCAAAGGGGCCTTTATTGTTTTAGCACCCAGTGGATATGGTACATTGCGTTATAAAAGAGCTAATGGCACATATGAGAATGCTTCATTTTCATTTAGTCGTTCCCAAACCACCGCTATGACAAATATGTATAATAATTTTTCCTCTAATTCTAATGAATTAAGTTGGGGTCTTTTGCCCAGACAAGGCAATAGTGATTTTTTCTCAGCACGATACGTAGATGGTAGTGATAAAGTTCATTCGTTAACATTAACAATATCCAGTTATTCCGCGTATGCCATCGGGCCATTAGAGGCCGGTGAATATGCCATGCGTGATGGTTCAAAATTTTATGCCAACATTAGCACTAGTCCAGGTTCTTCTGTAGATTCTAAAACATTATTAAGTTCAATGGATAATGTGAATATTAAAGCACTCAAAGCCTGTGACGTTATCCCCCAAACGTCTACCAATATTCAGTTTCCGACTCAAATCGCGAAAAATTATGCAACACCTACTAAATTAGCAGATAATTTAGCTAGTATCAGTGTCAATTGTCCTTATGCTAATAAAAATATCTATCTCACCCTGAGCCCTTTTAATAATTTAGTCTCAGGCAGTGAAACAGGGATGGAGCTATCCACCAATGGCTCTGAAAATATCACCACACTGCCTTATGTGGTGGCTTCTTTAAAATCTGCACAATCAAGTATTTGTCAAGCCAATGCACAAGAGGCCTTGCGACTCGTCGGTAGTAATAAACTAGCGCAACAAAATATGAAGAGTTTTACACAAAACATAATTTTTAACCTTTGTGCTAATGGCAATATCAAAGCCAATAAATATACAGGGGCAATTAATGTAGCAATTTTAATTGAATAGCGGTATTCCGGTATTATTGATAACTCGCTTGCGCACTACATGTTATGTTAAAGAGGAGTCTTGATGATTTAGGTAACATAAAGAAATCATTTAAAAAATATTTAACATCCATTAGGTAGGGTAGTGCAAACTGTACTTGATAGCCATCAATTAATTGCTGGTGGTTTTTTATTGAAGAAGATTATGTTAGATAAACAAGAGATAGGTGAGTTTATCTACAAAGTCTTTTCAGAGCTATTTTAATATTAAATGTTTTTCTCCAACTGATGATATAGTTACTAGTTAATATACTAGGCTTAATAAGCTATTAAAAATAAAGTCCCTATATTTGTCAATATTGTTTTAATAAATTTAATTTAGGTTTTATTTTAACTTTTGGTGCTATTGTTTTGATTTATATGTAGGTCACACTCATTATCAACTATATTGCAGATATAAAGATAGCCATGTATATGGTGATATTCCAATATATACTTCAGGTGCGCTATTTGAGGGCGATGACTATCTTATCGATGTGAAAGGTAAATACATTAGTCTAAGATTACGGATTGATTAGATATGATGATCCGTAAGGCTGTTGCTAAAGAACCTCATAATTTTTAATTAATAAACTCACTTCTGTGAGCTTATTAATTGGCTTTTTACAATAATGAATAACATAGTTATATAGAGAATGGTATTTATAAACAAAAAATACCCTGTGATTTTTATACTCACAGGGTGTTTAAATGAAGGAAAAATAAAACTTAATTAGATATCAACACGGGGGTTGATAGAGATTTTAATATAACCAATTAGTTAGAAAGTCTCTAATAGTAACTACTAAGTATTGCAATAGATTAAACCAATTTGTCCATAGCATTATTAATGTGTATTAGTTGCAATGAGATGCCAAAGGAGAAATTTAAAATAGCTTCGCCAACAAAATCTAACCTATTAGTAATATCGACACTATTTGCAGCAAGGCGATCACGTGATGATTTATCAACATTTTTTTGTACTGATTAACTATACCTAGTTGGCGAAAAGATAAATAGTACACAATAATATACAAAATACTGTAATTGTATACAGTAGAAGATTGCATTTCGAAAAAATTTGTCTTATCATCTCTAAATAGTGGGCAATTTGTTACTAAGCACACTAAACTTTGTTAAACCTCACTCATTTAGTGAGGTTTTTTGTTATCTGAAATTAGCGAATAACAGGCCTAAAAACATGCCCTAGTTATAAGACTAATTAAGTTAAATGGAAAAAAACTTATCAATAATATAAGGAAATATTTATGGAACACTTTACTAAAAAATCGTTATTTACCTGCGATAAAACTAATGAAAATCTCCCTAATAAACTGGGTGTAATAACACATTGCCAAGAGCTAGCGTCTGACTTAGGGTTAAGCGAAGCTTTTGCGCAATACACAATATCTTATACTTCTTGTGACAGTGTTCATGGAGAAATTATCCGTGAAGATACTGGTGCCGTTTTTATTCCGAAAAGTCAGGCGCCTAAAAATGGTTGGCCTGTCATTGTATGGAATCATGGTACGGTAGGGATAGCGCCAACTTGTGCTCCTTCATTAACACCTAAAAATAGTCGCGTATCGCAATATTTAAATACTTGGCTATCCCTTGGGTTTGCGATTGTTGCACCAGATTATCCAGGTTTAGGCTCATCAGGGTTGCATCATTATATGGATGAAAGAGCAACAGCATGGAGCGCTTTGGATAGTGCAAAAGCTGTCTTGAAAGGTGGGTTTTCGCTAAGTAATCGCTTTATCTTTATGGGGCAATCTCAAGGGGCTCATGCTGCATTTGCCTCTGTCGGCTATCAGCCTGAATATGCACCAGAATTAAATATCTTAGGTGCGATAGTGACAGGGACGCCTTATTTTAGTGATAATCTACTTGAAAACTTTATTAGTGATGGTGTTCAAGATGAAGGTGATAGAAAGCTACCTTACGCGATGTACTTATATCTTTCTGCTGCTGATAAAAATCCAAACTTAAAAGTGGAAGATTATTTCCAAGAATTAGCAATACCTTATGTTGAAAAAGCGAAAACGCTTTGTATCAGTCCATTAAGTCAATTAGTAATGGATAATAAATTAAACGCATCAAATAGCTTAAAACCTAAGTTTTACGAGCTATTAGAGCAAGAAGCGTCAAGTTTAAATTATAGAAAACTTCTTGTTGATAAGCCCGTATTTATAGGGATTGGTTTAGAAGATATTCATGTGTTAACTCGTCGGCAACAAGAGTTTGCAAGAGATGTATTGGAAGCAGGCACAAATGCATATGTATATGAATATCCGAATATTGGTCATTTAGATGTATACAATGTCTCTTTGCGAAATTCAGTGCCTTTTGTATTTGAACTGATGAAAAATGAGCATAGCAAAATAGACTAAAAACTATTTTATAACTGATTAATTTCTATCTTAATCTTATTCTTATCATTTGAATGTGGAAAGATGAGTGATGTGAGATGCCAGATCATGTTTTGGTTAAAGAACATCTGGTATCTCTTTTTATTTTAATTCTTTGATTTAAGGAAATAAAAACTTATTTTTATTGATAAGTTTTTATGATTTTGTCTATATCAATCTTATTGATAGATTTTTTATTCACCAAAAATAAAGTTTGCTATCTGAGTTTTTCTATGGCTTAATGAAGTCACTGGTTTGGAAGTACAGACCTATTTATGTTAGTCAGTTTAAAGTTGTTCCCGTTTAGCGTTATCCTTGATACCACTTCATTGCGAATTCCTTCTAATTAATTCCCATAAGTAAAAATACCAAACAAACCATATATGCCTTATGGCAAATTAAATAAATTAAAGGAAATTCTATGTCTAATTCAATGACTGGTACAGTAAAATGGTTCGATGAAGGTAAAGGTTTTGGTTTTATTACTCCAGCAGATGGCAGCAAAGATGTATTCGTGCATTTCTCTGCAATCCAAAGTGATAACTTCAAAACATTAGCTGAAGGCCAACAAGTTTCATTTACCATGGAAAATGGTATGAAAGGCCCTGCAGCAGGCAACGTGGTGGCTCTCTAAAGGCGCTATTACAATTCGCCTCTATTTTAAATGCCCAAGTTGTCGCGGTTCACAATATAGAACATCACAATTTGATGTTACAGTGAACAATCCACACGGCGCAAAATGTATCTTTTGCAAAAGTGTGATGACAGCTCAAATGAGCTAAGCATTAAATAGTTGAATATACAAAACCTCGCTTCGGCGGGGTTTTTTTGCTATCTACAATCTTATATTGACTAAAGATAAAAAATTTATATTTTAGGGCTTGAAAAATGCTTGCTCGTTCATATTTATATATTGGGCCAATCAGATATCGCCCATAATTCAATAAATACTGAAGGAGGAATTATATGCCTAATATTAAACCTTTTTCATTATTCCCAACTTTATCTGACAATCTACTTTCAAACCGTTTTGATCAGATAGATCGCCTGTTTAGTCAGTTAACAGGCAGTAAACCAATTTCATCACCGACTCAGACTTATAATCTGAAACAGATTGATGATAACCATTATGAACTAACAGTGAGTGTGCCTGGATATCAAGAAGATGACTTATCGGTTTCATTGAAAGGAAGTCGCTTATTGATTGAAGGGAAAAAAGAAGAAAAATTAGAAGAAGACAATGATAAATGGATCCACCGAGGTATATCTCAAGGGCAGTTTACATTGCAGTTTGACCTCGGTAAAAATGTCAAAATAGAAAAAGCCGATTTATCAAGTGGACTTCTGACCATTGCTATTGAGTATGAGTTACCTGAAGAAGAAAAACGGCAAACAATAGCGATAGAAAATAAAGATAAAAGCTAATTTAGTGAGATAGCTTAAATAAGATTAAGGCTGCACATAATGTGTAGCCTTAATTTTTTGTAATAGCCTATAAATTATAATATTTGAATAAAGAAGGGCAAAATAAACCAGATGCTTAAAGAAGTGCAAGCTTACACTAGAAAAATGGATTGGGTGTTTATGGCTCGCAATAGATACACTTAATCGTTGGAGTATATGTGTTCATAACAAACCTCTTTAAGAGGGGGCACTTTATGTGAACGCATAATGAGATTTAACCATGATAGTTTATACAGTAGTAAATGTTTAAAAGATTAAATACTGTTGATACAAGAAAGTGTGTCAAAAAATGATATAGATATTTATACTAAATATTTAAAAGATAAGTTATTAGTAAATAATATACCAGTTTTTATTTATTATCTAATATAGAAATGAGTTTTCTATTATTAAAATAATGACTTCAGAATAAAGAAACGATATGATTTATTTTATTTAAATAGGAACTGTTATGAAAAAGCCACTTTCTTTATGGATAACTCAATTTTTGATTGTCTGCTGTATTATACTGATATTATATTTTTTTATAACCAATGCATCACTGTTATTAAATTTGTATAGTTTTGATATGCCCGCTGAGATAAAGATAGAAATTTATTTATGGAGTTTTATTCGTTTGTTAGTTTTAATTATACAAATATCAGCGCTTTACTTTTCCTTTAGGTGCGATAAAAGGGCGCGGGTATTGACTATCTTAGCTTGGCTACCAATCATTATCGTCATGTTATGGAGCAATTTCCATGATGGGTTAACTTCTTTGAACGAAAGTGGTATAAGCTATGATAATGATGCTCAAAGATCTGGAGGGATTATAGGTAAACTTATTCTGGCTGGATTATCCCTTTGGTTGACATTTATTATATTATTTTCAAAAAAATTAAAGCGTTATTTTCTATTTGAGAAAAGTGAATGATTTTTTTGACTACAAAAATGGATGGCTCAATAACCATCCATTTTTATTGCATAAAGATATCTTGGTATAAATAATTATTAACTAAAGTATAAATACATAATTATTGGAAATAATATCTGTATACTACTCCACTTCTTGTCGTGACAAGATATTAGGTAAATTTATTTCTATCCAATCCGCAAGAAGCGTGAGTTTCTCACTTATTTGCTCACCAAGATCTGTCAAAGAGTACTCTACATGGGGTGGAACAACAGGATATGACACTCGGTTAATAAAACCATCTTGCTCCAATACTTGTAACGATTGAGACAGCATTTTCTCACTTACTCCGCCAATTTTACGTCGTAAATCACTAAAACGATGTGTTCCATCACGTAGGGCTATTAAAATGAGTATGCCCCAACGACTTGTAACATGTTTGAGGATCTCTCTGGATGGGCACTGTTTAGAAAATAAATTTCCTTCACGTAATTGCTGCGAGAGTGTGGATATTGTCATTATATACTTACCTTTTTGTATGTACTTACTTTTGGTAAGTTTAGGTGCTATGTTATCAAAACACAAGTGATACATTAAGGAGTTATCTTATGATTGCAATTACTGGTGCAACAGGCCTATTAGGTCAACATGTGATTGAAAACCTTCTTCAAACCGTTCCTGCTAATCAAATAGTGGCATTTGCTCGTGATGTAAAAAAAGGATCGTCTTTAAGTCAGAAAGGAGTTTTAGTACGTCAAGCGGATTACAATGATAAAGCTTCATTAATAACAGCTTTACAGGGTGTCGATAAATTACTTTTAATTTCCTCAAGTGAAGTTGGCAAACGTACCATTCAACATCGTAATGTCATTGAGGCAGCAAAATCAGCAGATGTACAATTTATTGCTTACACTAGCATATTACATGCTGATCGCTCTCCATTAAGCTTGCATGTGGAACATGTAGAAACAGAAAAAATGCTAGCTGATTCTGGGATATTTTACACTTTATTACGAAATGGCTGGTATACAGAAAATTATCTGGCAAGTGTCCCTGCAGCACTTGAGCATGGCGTTTTTCTGGGGGCGGCTGGTGATGGCAAAATAGCTTCAGCTACTCGGGCCGATTATGCATTGGCTGCTGCTCGGGTAATTAGTGAAGAAGGACATATAGGTAAAGTGTATGAGCTTGCTGGTGATGAAGCTTGGACATTAGAGCAATTGGCTAAGGAATTGACTAAACAAAGCGGGAAGCAAGTGATATATAACAATTTAAGTCAGGCCGATTTTGTCGCTGCGTTAAAAACGGCAGGCTTACCCGATAAATTATCAAATATGCTGGCTGATTCTGATATCGGCGCATCCAAAGGTGGATTATTTGATGATAGTCATACCCTAAGTAAATTAATTGGCCGACGTACAACAACACTTGCGGAGAGTATCAAAGCAATATTGTAAATCGATAGCTAATATCTATTCTATTTTCAGTTTAATTTTTTGGCACCCTAAGAGTTGAAATTTTGGGTTTCACATGCAGGGTGCCTTTCATAAGCATTATTATTTATGATAGGTGAGCATCAATTAATAAAAGATTAATTTTAGTCGTAAAATAGTAGGATAGACTGCTACACTAGGTAACAAAAATGAATATAACTAAATGATATTGAAAAATATTTATTCAGCTCAATAGGACTTTATATGAAGCTAGTTTCAGCGATATTATTAACTTTATTTTTTGTTTCAGGATGTTCGACATCACAGTCTGATATTGATAAATATGAGCAATCGAGTAAAGATGCGATGAAGCCAGATCCATATTCTGACAGCGTAATCAATACGATTAGACAGCACCAGAAGATCACCGTATGTAATAGTAAAATTGGTGGGTGCTATTGATTTAATACGGCACAGCTTTAAGGTTAAACAATATACTTTAGGATATTCTGTGCAATTAAAGACACAGATGCGTTACCATCAATAATAATGTCAGCACTTAGCTTTTCTCTTTCCGTCATTGCTGTATATGAGGGTCGTGAGTAGATTAAGTACTCTTCTAAATAATGAATAATATCATTTCCACTTTTCTCTTTATAATCACGCAATATTCTTCTTGCTAATGCGATATCTAGTGGTGTATCAATAAAAAAAGCATAGTCGATCATCTGTTGTAGCGCTGGGTGAGATCTGGCAAAAGGATAATCCAAAATGATATGAGTATATTGAGATTCTTCTATCGTCTGATTAACTTGTTCAACAAATGGCTTTATATCCCATTCGCTATAATTACCACCTTGTTCTATCCACTCATCGAGATCTTCAGGTGCTGTAGGGCAGTCGAAATCATTAAAATGAAGGCATTTGCTTGATGGAAGCTTTTCTCTTATATAATGAGAAAGTGCTGTTTTGCCGCCACCTGCAATTGAGGTGATAGAGATAATTATAGGTGATTTTATAGAACTCATTGTTAGCTCATAATCAAAATAAAATTGCATAGGGTATTATATAGACTAATTTATATTAAGTATAATTTATTTATAGTATTCTGAATAAGTTCAGTTTTTAGAAAAACTTAATTAATTATAGTAAGAGGTAGGAATTAATAAACTATACTATATATTAATATAACTCAATAAGTAACATCGATTTTTTGATTATAAAATAAGCGGTATTGTTTGTAAAAATAGTTATAATAACCAGAGTGATCACTTATTCTCACTAAGAGCATGAACGTTTACGTGTTAACATTATCCAAGGCAAACGTTTAGTTTTTATTTTTGAGTGAAACATACATCTTTCGACTTTTTTATTTAATTTTCTTTCTATTTCTGTGGGTTGGTTAATAACATCGTTTTTGGTACTGCCCTGTGTTTTTAATAGAAAAATTACAATAAAAAACAAAGAGATAAATAATAATAATATATACCGCACTTGATTTCTCCGGTTTATAAAAAGCATGGATTGTTGATAATTTTATATACAAAATTATCAACATGTATAGTAATAAATAAGAATAATTATATTTTTATAAATAATCTTAAAGTTATCTTAATAACTTTTTTTGTATCACAGTATAATATTAACAACAGTGTTATTTTAAGTGTCGATTAAGCATACCTTCGAAAAGGGAATTCCATCGATATTCTATAGTGTTGATTGGTCTAGTGTAATTTGCTTTTGGCGGGGATTTTACTAATATGAGGGCTTAATATGCTTTTGATTTTTTTGTTTGCGAGTTTTTTAATATCTAATCAAGCAAAAAGAATAATTATTCTTGAATAAAGTTAAATAATATGTATAAGGCATTATTTTTCTTTTATTGGTATAATAAATTCTGCAGATAAAGCCTGTTTTGCTTTGATGATATTTTTCTCATCTGAAAGATTAATGATTTTTTTATCCAATAAATTATAATTAGGTAATAAACTTTGTGGCGTCATATTGAGAATAAATGCAATAGAAAACAAAAGTTCTACCGTGATTTTTATGTTGCCATTTTCTATTCGAGAATAATGTTGCTGGCTTATCCCTAAGCGATTTCCCATTTCTATGCCTGTTAGTCTTAACTCTTTTCTTCTTTGTTTTATTTTGTGTGCAATAGTGGAGTTTATCATGATCATCTATTTTTATAAGGTTATAAAGCATTTTTTAAAAGCAATTAACTTTTAGTTAACTGCTATTAAATGTTATATATCTGTATTAATTTAGTACTGCTATTAATTCTACAGTCAGAAATACAATAACTATCACTTTTAGATCGATAGCGGTAAAATTTAACATAAATGCAAATTTTTAGTATTTATAACCAAAATTATCGATTATTCTTATATATTAATATCAATATAAAGTAATTATCAAAATGTTTTTATCGATCGATTTGTAATATAATGATAGTTTCTATCTATCAAATGAATGGTTACGATCGTCAATATCAATCATTTGATTGTTATTATCATAGCAACAATACAGAAGAGAATATCTAAAATTATTATAATTATTTATTATTTTTTTGAATGATAAATAGATTTAGGTGGTATGATTTTAGTAAGATAATATGGAGCTAAAAATAAGCTGTTTTTTAGTTTTTTTAAGATAAAACATAGGATGTCATCAATATGAATTTTTCTTACTGAAAAATAATAAATTAATACTAATTTAGTAAGAAACGGAAGTAAGCCATATAAATAAATTATTTCTATGGTCGTTGATATTACTAACAAAGCACCAATAAATATATTTATTGGTGCTTTATACAAAGTTATTTCTACTTAACCGTCCAAGCTTCTGAAAAGTCGTGCTCTGAAAATAATTCAGCTAAGCCACTAATCTGTTTTAAACGTAGTACTTCATCTTGTGACATACCTAATTCATCACCAATCTTTTGGTCATTCCAACCTAATCTTGATAAATCTCTAACTATATCCGACATTGCTGCCACTTGATGTTGCCCTCTAGCCCGATTATGGCGAATAGTCGCTGCCATTTGGTCAGCCATAGTATGACTTTCAACATCAAGTATAGTAATAGGTAAATAGCCGTTAATTCGCTTGTTTAAGCTATTTTTTTTACTCAATAAATAACGATGGTAACCATCAACGACTTGCCATTGTGATGGTTTATTTTTGGATTGTTGAATAGGTAAGACAACAACAGGCTGAGTATAACCGTCTTTTACCAGAGACGTTTCTAGTAATCTCTTTTCTGTCGGAGACATGACATTGGGATTATAGTCATTAGCGATAACTTGTTGTTGCTTTATCCAAAGAACACAGTCAGTAGGTTCATTTTTAAATGGGCTTATTTGATGAAGCGATATTTTTATTTTATTGAGAGCTTCAATTTTTTGTTCATCATTTAGTTTTGCTAGGTACTCTTTTAAAACAGAAATTATAGTTTCAATGGTCATATTCACACCTTGCTAAATAAGTTGCCAGTCTTTTCGTTTTCCTTGTATCCGTTTGAAATATCGATCATAACAGTGTGATTTAGTAGGACTAAATGCTAATGTTCTACACCAAAAATCGTTACGCAAGATGGTCTTACAAATTCGTCGCCAAGAAGGTATTTGTTTAGTGCTAGTATCACCTTCTTGTGCATCAGGTATGCCATTTGGGTAATCTCGTTCGGCATACCAGCGAAGATAGACCGCTATTTTATTACGATAATGTTCTGCTGTTTTCTCTGGTAAACTGGCTAATAAAAAGTGAGCATAAGATTTCCACGTATGATGGGAAGGTTTGCTAATTTGATGCCGCCCATAGAAACCTGATTTATTACGAGGATTCGTATATAACATTCCGGCATCAGCTCCACTCACTCGTTCACAAGCAAGACTCCATGTTTCAGGCTCTAGCACATGATATAACCATAGTCCCTTGCGTTGCTCTGGCCCAAAAGGTTCACAAATACGCATTTGACTTAAACTAACGCCCGCTTGGTGCATCAGATCATAAATAGGGTTATAGGGTAAATTGAAACGCGCTATATAAGTCCAGATATCTTTAACATGCCAATCATAAATAGGGTAGGCCATATAATAAAAGCCTTCTGCTGATGCCGTTGTCCAAGGAATATCATCGGCATAACGTAACTTTCGATTATTACTAATGGCAATAAATCGGTTTAAAGATTCATCCGCTCTTATGCCTAGCAGGATAATCGAACTGCGATGATTACCTGTGATCCACTGGTTAAATGCAGGGGTAAAATCTTCAAAAAGCATATTTGGGTGATAAAAAGGGAAAAAGTGAGGGTCAGTTATCGCATCTTCTGGCGGTTGTCTTACCCATTTTTTACCAGACTCCCATGCTGTCCATGTAGGTTCATATTGAGAAATGCCACTTTCAGTGGTGATAGGGAGTGCTATCCAGTAAAACCGTTCAATACAATCTTGGTAGATAGATTTCATTTTTATAATATGATCTATAGTCGCAGAATATTGAACTTCCCAATCAAGAAACATCACATTAAATTTTCTATGTTGTTTTCGCGCTTGTGCGGCAACAAGATGAAAAAGCGCAGTAGAATCTTTCCCTCCCGAAAAGGAGAGAGTGATTTGTTCAAAAGTATCAAATATCCACTGGACTCTCTCTTGAGCAGCTTCTAATACATTTTTCCCCAGCGCAATTTTACGTTTCAAAGACATAACTATCACCAAAATAGATTAGCTAATGTTAGTATTATCACTTAATCATATTTAGATGATAAAGGTAAGTATTAATTGTTAGTAATTATTAATTTTATTTTAATACAGTAGAGTAATTACTCTATTTAATTGTTTTTATTAAACTAACTGATTATGGAAAGATATTACTATATTATTTCAATATGGCGTTATGCTGTATAGATCTGTGATTATGCATTTTTGGTGGTTTTTTATACTAAATATCAATTGGTTATGCAGTAAAATGTATAAAATAATCCAGCGCAAGGGCGATTTAATATCTTTTATTTACTAAAAATAAAACAGATGAATAAGTTTGCTTATCATTAAGCTGAGGAAGAAGATTTCTTAACCGGTCAATCGGCGCTTTTAATGTCAATAACACCTTACTTAACCGTTAGAATTTGATTTATTTTTTTATTTAATTTCAATGTGTTACGTTGTCTTGTTTAGATGATTACCTGTTTAACTATTCGTTATTTCCAGTTATTCGTGGTTTGTATAAATCATAGAATAATCATTTTACGACTAGGATTTTGTATGACACTAGACACTCACAATGGAGTTAAAGTATATACCCCCACAGCATTAAAACTTTATGACTGGTGGGTATTAAATATTTCTAACCGTTATACATGGCGTTGTGATACAGATAAATATTTGCTACCTCATTTTAAAAATAATCTTGGTGAGAACCATATGGATATTGGTGTAGGAACAGGATTTTACTTAAAAAGAGCTTTAGCTAATATAAATAAAATAGCATTAACAGATCTTAATATTAATAGCTTAGATTATGCTAAAAAAAATATTGTTGATGATAAATTAACTTATTGCTTACAGCATGATATCTATCATAAATTTCCTAATGAATTCAATTCATCGTTTGACTCTATTTCTTTATTTTATCTATTACACTGCTTACCTGGCACAATGGAAGGTAAAAAGAAAGTGATAGAAAATATAAGTAAAATATTAACGGAAAAGGGTGTTTTATATGGTGCTACTATCTTGGGGGTTGATGTTGAACACAATTTTTTTGGTAATAAATTGATGTCTGTTTATAACAAAAAAGGTATTTTTAGTAACTATTCTGACTCGGCAGATGCTTTAGAAAAAGTATTATCTTGTTTTTTTTACGATGTATCTATTCATATTCAAGGAGTTGTCGCGTTATTTACCGCGAGAAATAAAAAATTATAAAAAAAGTAGTATAGTTTGAATAAATTGAAAATGTATCAAGAAGGCGTTACACAGTTGGAGATAAAGTTAGCCTCAGAGAATTAATTTATTTGATAAAATGACAACTGTTTGATAAATAACAGTATTGCTTCTAGTATGTATCGCTTAAAGTAACCGAAAAAAGCTTAGTTATAAAATATAACTAAGCAAAACGGGGATAATCAAATCAAAGTGTGTGTCCATTTAAGATGATCAAAAATGGATAAGCGTTAAATTATCTAACCATTGAGAATTAATCAACTAAAATTTACCAATTAATTGTAAATTAGATATTAATACTTAGTTATTTTTACTTATTTGGAGCGCTAAAAATATGTACAATACTAAAA
>NZ_BAABMO010000030.1:0-50853 GCF_054767435.1 Proteus sp. MB838 | reverse complement strand
GCGTAGATAAACTTGGCATGAAATCAGAGCAGCGTGACGGGGTTGAGTATGAGTTTACGACTGTACTAGACCTAAATCACGAAACTCACACGGCAATGGCAAGCAAGGATAGAACAGGATTGTTCAGCAACGCCGAAGTTACTCAGTTAAATGAATTAACAGGTAAAAAGCTAATGGATTGGCTTAATGATGGACGCACTAAAGCAGAGATAGATCTAGCTCACTTTACGAGCATTGCAACGGAAGCACAAAACATGGATGAGTTAAAAATCGCCTTTAGTGAAGCATACAAAGCACTTAGAGATACACCTGAACAAGCGGAGGCTCAAAAAGTGTATGAGCTAAGAAAAGAAGAACTAACCAAACAAGAGGTAGGTACTGATGGCAAGTAAAGGCGTGAATAAATGTATTCTCATTGGTCACTTGGGGCAGGATCCAGAAATCCGCTATATGCCATCAGGTGGCGCAATCGCTAATCTCACACTAGCCACATCGGAATCGTGGCGTGATAAACAAACCGGTGAGATGAAAGAAAAAACCGAGTGGCATCGAGTGTGCATCTTCGGCAAATTAGCAGAAATTGCAGGTGAATATCTGAGAAAAGGAAGTCAAGTATATATCGAAGGTTCTCTGCAAACCAGAAAATGGCAAGACCAAAGCGGGCAAGACCGATACACAACGGAAGTGGTAGTTAATGTCGGCGGTTCTATGCAGATGTTAGGCGGTAACGGTGGTAATCAGGCAGGAAGCCAGAAGTCACAGCAGAATCAAGGATGGGGACAACCTCAGCAACCGCAAGCGCAAAAACAAGCATCGAGTAATCAAACACCACAAAGTGAGCCTCCGATGGATTTTGAGGATGATATCCCCTTCGCCCCTATCGGACTCCCCTACCCACGCCACGCTATTTATGTGATTTAACCAAAGAATATGACCATTACTCAGTGCAAGGATGCAAACAGGAGGTAGAAACTTGACGAACTCAACGGGTTGCTGTAGATTGCTCGTAGGTGCTCAAAACACCTTCGTAAGCGGATACCGCACCCGATAGTCATGCGGATTTTTTATGTCCATAGTATTTTGATATGGTCGGGCGTGCGGCTAATACAATACCAGTGATGGGAATATGCCCGCCGACTTACGACGGTTTTGAGCGCCCGACCGCCCTCTCAAAAGGGGTAATCAAAAATATCGTAAGGACATAAATATGAATACTCAAATCTCCGTATTATCACCAACCGTTACCATCCAAAATGGGAAAGCAATCACAACTACGGAAAATGTAGCCATTTACTTTGGCAAACAGCATCATCATGTCGTTCAAAAGCTCGAATCACTTGATTGCTCAAAAGAATTTACCATCCGCAACTTTTCGCGAATGGTCAAAAACAAACCAATTGGCAGTGGAGCAAAGCGTGAAATTGTTTACTACCAGATGACTAAAGACGGATTTGTCTTTTTGGTTATGGGATTCACAGGCAAGAAAGCGGCTCAATTCAAAGAAGCCTACATTGCCGAATTTAACCGTATGGAAGCTGAACTGTACGGGAATAGAATAACCTCATGCGTTACTCAAGAAGAACGAGATGCCTACAACATAAATGCTCTCGCCAAACACTACGAAGCCATTTATCAGATTTGGAAAGAAGAATTACGCCCTGCATTAAAAACGCTCAACTCACCTGTTTATGGTCGCCTGTATGACAGATTCCAAGACGGCTATGTATTCGTTAAATACCTACAGCAAGATTTAAACTCTAAGCTGACGAACCGTCAACTGCCGCGTCACCACTAATCAATCTCAGCCCTGTTAATTCAGGGCTTTTAGCATCGTTTTAACCAGCGAGGGATTTTTATATGCAAAATTTAATTAACGTTGAAAAAGAAATCACCATGAGCAGTTTAGATTTTCTTAATAATATAATAAACCCTGCCAGAGTGTCTTGTGGTGAAGCAGAGGTTAAAAATGCTCATTTTGTTAAACGAATAGAGGATGAATTGGATGATTTACCAGCGGTAAAAACTTTTTACCGCTATGGAAACGAAGTTAGAGCTTATGATTTAAACATGGATCAGCTAATGTTGGTTGGTATGAGAGAATCAAAAGCGGTTCGTCGCTCGGTTCTTGAAAAACTTAAAACATTGTCTAATCCACCGCAAATGTCACAAGCTGAGTTAATCGCCGCTATGGCGCAAGTCAATGTAGAGCAGGAAAGGCGTCTTAACTGCGTTGAACAGAAAATTGAACAAATGGAGCAAGGTACTATCCCTGTAGGTTATCAGGGATACAGCTACCTAAAAGCCACTTATGGATTAAGTGATGCCAAATGCCGTCAACTTGTTATGGCTTGGGCTGTGCCTAACAAAAAAGTTCCACATATCGCACCAAGTGGACAAGTAACTCAAATGTCAGTGGTGCATGAAGAAACTTTCAAGCAATCACTTCATCAAATGATGAATGAAGCAGAGCAACGCGGAACCCAATGGTATCACAATAAGATAGGTAGATTTGCCATTTCAGGCTGGGAAAACGCAGCTTAATTTAACTCGCAGGGATGCAATGAAAGTAACGCCACATATGTATTGATTCAGTCTCTTAGGTGTGGATTAGTCACATGGATGTGAGTATGATTCCTATATTTATAATGGTATCCACAATGATTGAACTATCTTCAAAGTTTAAAAATATTATTTTTTGGGCATTAACAGCTTCAATAGCTTTAATTGTTTTTGGTATTTTTGTTATTGATATATTTGCCAATGACGCGCAAGGTAAAGATAAGTTGAGCATAATTTTTTCTTTTCTATCTGCTTTTTTCGCTCTTCTATCTTCACTGGGTATACTCATAACAATCGGGGTTTATTTTTCTCAAAAAAAATGATGATAAAAGAAAACAAAAAGAGATAGATGAAAAATTAATTTATTTTATTAGGGAAAAGGTTAGTGATTTTAATTTTAAAATAAAAAGAGTCTTAACATTTCTTGAGAATGATGATAAATATTATGGAATAGGAGTTAGTGGAAATAAAATTATATACAAAGACCCATTAGAGGATGAGTACAATATTACTAACACCATAAACCTTAAGCTTAAAAATAATGATTTTTTGGATAGAAATAATATACATGCGAGTTTATATTTATTTATATTTATCTTAGACATTGACTCATTAAGTGAGAATTTCATTAATAAAACATATAGCTATGTTATGTATTCACATGCGCATTCACTAGACATCCCTGATGAACATTTTAGCTGTAAAGATAAAAATGAATTGATAGATTTCCTAAAAGAAACAGAAAGGGAAATAACATCTAGACTAAATGAACTTTATTATTAATTACCCACCCTGCTAGTGCAGGGTTTTTTATACCTAAAATTCAGAGTAACAATTCATGCAAATAATCGGATATGTATTACACATGTTAATACAGGGTTCTGCTGTGCCTGTTACGGAAGATATTTATACGCAATCGGAATGCAATAAACGTGCTGAATATTTAATGTCAGTGAGGAATGTTAAAGTTGTTTGTGGAGAGGTATGGAATGAAAGATAAATATTATGCTGGCTTGGAAAATTACAAAGATTGTATTGAGATTGAACCTACAACAAAAGATTGTTTTATTTTAAATACTCCATCTTGGAATATGGATGTGACAAAACAAGACTTAATTGACATCAGAAATACTATTAATGAAATACTAGGAGATGATAATGAATAAATACACCGAACTATCTGATTTCGAGATTAATTTATTAGTAGCTCAATCTGTTTTACCTGAAACGCAATACCATGTAACTAAACAAACAATGGATATTATCCAATTCCTTGTTGATGGCTCGTTTGGTTATCGCTTTTTCGACCCATGCAATAACCCATCAGACGCAATGCCGATTATTATTGAAAATAAAATAGGGTTATCACCAATGTACCATTCTAATAAATGGACAGCTGACTGCCTTGATTATGACTTCATGTCAGTAAATAAAAACCCATACCGTGGCGCTATGGAAGTTTTTTTAATGATGAAGGATACGGAGAATAATCAATGAAACGAATTACATTATCAGAATGGAATAATAAATATTTCGCTAACCCTAGAAGTCAACGGCAATTATCTCGCTATATAAAGGAAGGTAGGTTATACCCTGCTCCAGAAAAGGTTGGTAGAGAATATGAGTTAGAGCCGTGGACAATTCTAACAAATGACAAAATGGTAAGGGAACCGCAATATTTAATGGAGAAAATTAATGGGCAGAAGCAGAAGTGCAAAGAACAAGGGTTTACCGCCTAACTTGTATTTGCGTAAAGGGATTTACTATTACAGGGATGTAAGAACTAAAAAGGAATTTTCTGTTGGCTCAAACAAATCATTAGCAATAACCGAAGCCATACAAGCCAATTTGGCTATTTATAAACCTAAAGAGTCATTAGTTGACAGAATTAATAATGTTCACTGTGTAACATTGCATGAGTGGCTTGATACTTATAGGGAGAAAGTAAACAACAGGGGGTTAAAAGAGAAGACGCTCTACGATTACGAATCAAGAATAAAGTTAATCAAATTACACTTTAATGACTGTCCAATTGAGAATGTAACACCAAGAGATGTAGCCACATTTATTTCAGAGTACCCTAAAAAGGCAATGGCAAAATTACTAAGGTCCACTATGCTAGATGCCTTTAATGAAGCTATTGCGGATGGTGTGATAAAGGAAAATCCCGTTTCCGTGACAAAGCCACCAAAAACAAGTGTTCAGCGATCAAGGTTATCACTAGAAGAGTTTAAATACGCCTTGGAGCACACAAATGACAAATATAGGCATATGTTTCTACTAGCGGCCCTTACAGCTCAGCGCATTAGCGATATTATCAATATGAAGTGGGATGATATAAAAAATGATAGGCTGTATGTCACCCAAATAAAAACAGGTTCTAAAGTAGCAATACCACTCTCATTAAGACTTGAGTCTATTGGTTATTCTATTAAAGATGTTTTAAATCTCATGAATAGGAACTCAGATAAAATCTGTGGCAATACCACAGCAAAAACATTAAGAGGTAAGTTTATCGAAGCCCTACCTGAGTATTTGGAAAATAAACCAACATTTCATGAAATTAGAAGTTTATCTGCAAGATTATATGAAGAAGAAAAAAGTGCTGAGTTTGCAAAGAAAATACTTGGCCACAAATCTATGAGAATGACAGATAAATACCTTGATGATAGAGGTAATGGCTACGTTGAATTGTGAGTTAATAGTGAGTGATTGTGAGTATCGATATGTATGACATTGATTTATAATACAAAAAAACGAACACCACTATAATCCAATAAGCAGGTTTCATAAATACCCTAGCGAAAGAGAGCGCAGAGATATTTATCAAGATAGGGATAAAAAAACGGGAAGTAGACAACACTCCCCGTTTTATCGTCTTATTTAACCATCTCTTTATAGAGGATTAAATATCTATATGATATTTATTTTAATACTTTATAGATTATGGTGTTATTTGCCGTCACTTGGCCGGATGCAATATCACTCACTTTATCAAAGTCATCGATATTACTGATGATAACCGGACTTATCATTGATTTAGCATTAGTGTTTAAATACTCAAGATCTAGCTCTAAGATAGGCTGGCCGAGTTTAACCTCTGTACCTTCTTCAACCAGACGTTTAAAGCCTTTTCCTCCTAATGCGACCGTATCAATCCCCATATGGACGATAATCTCAACACCATTATCCGTTTCAATGCAAAATGCGTGGTTAGTATCAAAGATTTTTACTACCGTACCGGCAGCAGGTGCCATCACAATATTTGATGTGGGTTTAATAGCAAGACCATCTCCCACGACACCGCTTGAGAAAGCTTCATCAGGCACATCTTTTAATGCAACCACTTCACCATCAAATGGCGCGACCATTTCAAGAATGACTTTGGCATCATTATTAGTCTGTTTTTCTGATGTTTTTTCTGTCGATACCGCGTTATCTGTATGTCTACCAGCATAAGCGGCAACTGGGCCTTGTGCTAATACATCACGCATGGCACTTGCAACAATTTCAGCCCGTGTGCCCACAATCACTTGAACACTCTGTTTATTTAAGCGAATAACCCCTGAAGCACCTAGGTGTTTTGCGTAAGCATCGTTGACTACACTGGCATCTTTTACATTTAAACGTAAACGAGTAATACAAGCATCAATACCAGTTAAGTTATCTGAGCCACCAACTGCAGCGATATATTGACGTGCTTCTTGTTGCACTGCTTCTTTGCTATTAGTGGGGACGGCTTTGATATCTTCATCATAGCCGTCTGCGGTTTCATCCCCCGCCACTTCATCTTCACGACCCGGTGTTTTCAGGTTAAATTTAGTAATAGTGAAACGGAAAATACCATAGTAAATGAAGAAGAATGCGATACCTTGCACAATCAACATATACCATTTAACCGCCAGAGGGTTGCGTGAAGATAAGAACATATCCACAAGGCCCGCACTAAAGCCAAAGCCTGAAATCCACTCCATACTTGCGGCAATATAAACAGAAATCGCCATTAAGAATGCGTGAATAACATAAAGCACTGGAGCAACAAACATAAAGGAGAATTCAAGCGGTTCAGTGATCCCCGTAAAGAATGCCGCAAATGCCCCAGCCATCATGATACCCGCAACTTTTGCTTTATGCTCTTTGCGCGCACAATGATAAATAGCCAGTGCTGCCCCTGGTAAACCAAACATCATAACTGGGAAGAAACCTGCTTGATAACGTCCTGTCACACCGACCGTTGCCAAGCCCGCATCAATCGCTTGCTGACCAGCAAGGAAGTTAGGAATATCATTAATACCTGCCACATCAAACCAGAACACAGAGTTCAGCGCATGGTGTAAACCAACAGGAATTAATAGGCGGTTAAAGAAAGCATAAATACCGGCGCCCAAAGCCCCCATATCTTTAATGCTTTCACCAAAGCTCACTAAGCCGCCGTAAATTACCGGCCAGATATACATTAGAATAAAGGCGACGATAATCATCAAGAATGACGTGAGGATCGGCACTAAGCGACGACCACTAAAAAATGATAATGCACGAGGTAATTCGACACTGCTAAAGCGGTTATACAGCTCAGCTGAAAGTACCCCAACCAGAATACCGACAAACTGGTTGTTTATTTTACCAAAAGCCACAGGCACTTCTGCAAGTGGTAGACCTTTGATCATCGATACCGCAGCAGGTGAACAAAGTGTAGTCACCACTAAAAAGCCGACAAAGCCAGTTAAGGCCGCCGCCCCGTCTTTGTCTTTTGACATACCATAAGCAACACCTATCGCAAACAATACTGACATATTATCGATAATGGCAGCACCTGATTTGATCAGTAAAGCAGCTAGCGCATTATCGTTTCCCCAGCCTACCGGATCAATCCAGTAGCCTATTCCCATCAGAATTGCTGCAGCAGGCAATGTCGCAACGGGCACCATCAATGCCCGTCCTATCTTTTGCAGATAACTTAAAATATTCACACACTCCCCCTTGGATAACCCCTATTTGGGATCTTATTTATACTCATTTATATTTATTGATGAGTTAATTATTTAATTCCATTTTTAGTCTAAAAAAATTATTTTGTATCGCAAATTAATTAGTGCTAATTTGTGATTAAAGTCACCTATATAGGATATTTTTTAGCTTAAATGCTGGCTAAGTCAGAAAGCTTATTTTATGATTAAAAATATCTTTTGAAGGATTGATGTCTTCATTGACTAAAAATGAAAAGCAATTCGTGTTATAGATGAGTCACTGATAATCACGCATTGAAATAGTATGTAACTTGATTGTCAGATTTGTCTTTTTTCTATGAGGTTATTATGAGGTTAATCCCCCTATCCACGGCACAGCAAGTGGGAAAATGGTCGGCTAATTATATCGTTGAGAAAATCAACGCATTTGCGCCAAGCGCCGATCGTCCTTTTGTTCTTGGTTTACCTACTGGTGGTACGCCATTAGCAACGTACAAAGCGCTAATTGAACTACATCGTGCAGGTAAAGTAAGTTTCCAGCATGTTGTCACCTTCAATATGGACGAATATGTTGGCATTCCAGCAGATCACCCACAAAGTTATCGTACTTTTATGTATGAGAACTTTTTTAATCATATTGATATTAAAGATGAAAATATCAATTTATTAAACGGTAATTCAACAGATCCACAAGCAGAATGTGCACGTTATGAGGCGAAAATAAAGTCTTATGGCAAAATCAATCTGTTTATGGGAGGTGTTGGTAATGATGGTCATATCGCTTTTAATGAACCCGCCTCATCACTCGCTTCTCGTACACGGATGAAAACACTGACTGAAGATACTCGTCTCGCTAATTCACGATTCTTCGACAACGATATCAATAAAGTGCCTAAATATGCGCTAACTGTCGGTGTAGGGACATTATTAGATGCAGAAGAGTTAATGATTTTAGCGACTGGCATCAATAAGGCTCAAGCAGTACAGGTGGCAACAGAAGGTGCTGTTAATCATCTATGGACTATCTCTTGCGTGCAATTACACCCTAAAGCAATTTTAGTCTGTGATGATCCGGCGACAATGGAACTGCGTGTGAAAACACTGCGTTATTTTCAGCAAATTGAAGCGCAAGAGCGCCAGCAATACCAAGACTAAGTTTAGTAAATTAAGTACCTACGATAAGTAGTGGAAAACTAAGCTCTCTTACTTATCAGCCAGAATTTGCTGGCTGATATCGGTTTTTTAGATTGACTTCCCTTATATTAGGAGACAAAGGTATGTTTGCCTTAACAAATGCTGTTATTTATACAGGTTATGACCGTTTAGAAGATCACGCCATTATTATTAACGGGTCACGTATTGAGCAGGTTTGCCCACAGGATCAACTACCAAAAGATATAGCCACTCGTGATATGCAAGGTGCGATTGTCTCCCCCGGTTTTATTGATTTACAAGTCAATGGCTGTGGCGGTGTACAATTTAATGACACCGCGGAAAATGTCACAGTAAAAACGCTAGAGATTATGCAAAAAGCCAATGAACGCTTAGGCTGTACTAGCTATTTACCAACATTAATTACCTGTTCTGATGAATTGATGAAAATAGGCATTGAAGCAACTCGCGCTTATATGCAAAAACACCAAAATAAAGTGTTGGGATTACATTTAGAAGGCCCTTATATCAATATCATTAAAAAAGGGACACATGATCCTCAATTTATTCGTCAACCAAGTGCACAGATGATTGACTATTTGTGTGATAACGCTGATGTCATCGCTAAAATTACACTCGCACCAGAAATGGTCGATGAAAAATATGTTCGTCAATTAATCACAGCAGGTATTGTTGTTTCTGCAGGCCACTCAAATGCCACCTATGAAGAAGCGCGTAAAGGCTTTCGTAACGGTATTTCATTGTCGACTCACCTTTATAATGCAATGCCTTATATTTCAGGTCGTGGCCCGGGTCTTGTAGGGGCAATTTATGATACCCCTGAGGTTTACGCAGGGATCATTGCCGATGGTTTACATGTTTCATGGGCAAATATCCGTAACAGTAAGCGCTTAAAAGGTGAAAAACTGTTATTAGTGACAGATGCGACAGCTCCTGCGGGGCTTGATCCAAATAAAAATGAGATGGATAGCTTCGTTTTTGCTGGAAAAACGATATATTATCGCAATGGGCTGTGTGTGGATGCGGACGGTACATTAAGTGGTTCATCACTCACGATGATTGACGCTATTAAAAATAGTGTACTTCATGTTGGTATTCCATTAGATGAAACATTGCGTATGGCAACACTTTACCCTGCCCGTGCGATTGGTGCAGATAACGAACTCGGTACAATTGAAGCAGGTAAAATAGCAAATATTGCTTCTTTTGATAAGGACTTCAACCTTTGCACAACATTTGTCAATGGTATTGAAATAACAGATAACTAATGGATGTAAATGCTGATGAGTCACAACAACACTGAAACGCAAATTGGCAATATCGATCTTGTTAAGCAACTTAACAGTGCGATTGTATATCGGCTCATTGATCAACACGGGCCGATTTCTCGTATTCAAATCGCCGAGCAGAGCCAACTCGCCCCTGCCAGTGTCACTAAAATTACTCGTCAGCTTCTTGAACGTGGCTTGATTAAAGAAGTTGATCAACAGGCTTCAACCGGAGGTCGTCGCGCAATATCCATTGTTGTGGAACATCGCCGTTTTAATACCGTCAGCGTCCGATTAGGACGCAATGATGCCACTGTTGCTCTTTATGATCTCAGTGGTAAAGCCTTAGTAGAGCAACACTACCCTTTAGAACAAAGCACCCAACAAGAAGTTGAAACCTTGCTTATTAATGCTATTGATGATTTTATTAAACAAAATCAACGTCGTATTAATGAGCTTATTTCAATTTCAATTATCTTGCCCGGGTTAGTTGATCCTAATAAAGGCATTGTCCACTATATGCCTCATATGAAGGTAAATAACTGGGCACTCGTTGATAACTTAGAAAAACACTTTGATCTGCCTTGCTATGCGGGCCATGATATTCGGAGTCTCGCCTTAGCAGAAAACTATTTTGGTGCCACCAGAGATTGTGAAGATTCTATCTTGGTTCGTATTCATCGTGGCGCAGGGGCTGGTGTTATTATCAACAACAAAATTTTGCTCAACCAGCGTGGTAATCTTGGTGAAATTGGTCATATCCAAATAGATCCATTAGGAGAGCGTTGCCACTGTGGTAACTTTGGTTGTTTAGAGACTATTGCGTCCAATAGCGCAATAGAAGCTAAAGTCCGCTACCAACTTGAACAAGGCTATCCCAGCCAGCATTTATCTGCAACACAATGCCAAATTCAAGATATATGCGATGCAGCGGTAAAAAACGATCCCCTCGCTGTTGAAACCATTAAACAAGTGGGTCTTCATCTAGGTAAAGCTATCGCCATTGCAATTAACCTATTTAACCCACAAAAAGTAGTTCTGGCAGGAGAAGTGACCGAAGCGGCTGAAATATTACTACCGTCGATCCAAAGTTGCATTAATACCCAAGTATTAAAAGAGTTTAGAGAAGCGCTTCCTGTTGTTATCTCCGAACTTGATCATCGCTCAGCCATTGGGGCATTTGCACTTACCAAGCGAGCAATGCTTAATGGAGAGTTACTACAATATTTATTCGACAAATAATCTTTTTGTTACAATAAAACAGCTTTTTAAATGAAGGCTGTTATTTATCTCAATTAAGATTAATTTTAGGATAAATTTCAACCAGTCATCTTTCTTTAAAAAACAACGTACAGCTAAAATAACTGTGCGTTGTTTTATTATGTCACCACCACACCGCTATATCCCCTTCCCTGTGCTATCAAATTATCACCTATTAGGCTGTTTTTTCTTTTTATTCAGACAATCTGTTGTTATTTACTTGGTAAGATTTTTCATCAATAAGGTTGTTTTTTGGATCTTTTTTCGACAAAATGATTAACCAGCGAGCAAACGAACACTTTTCTCGAAAATTAATGCAAAAAGCAGTTGACGGATTTGTCTGTAATACGCATAATGCGCCCCGCAACGCCGACGAAGGTTATGCAAAAAAAGATGGCTATGTAGCTCAGCTGGTTAGAGCACAACACTCATAATGTTGGGGTCACAGGTTCGAATCCCGTCATAGCCACCATCTTTTTTGCGGGAGTGGCGAAATTGGTAGACGCACCAGATTTAGGTTCTGGCGCCGCAAGGTGTGCGAGTTCAAGTCTCGCCTCCCGCACCATTTTAACCGTCGTCAATTTATCAGGTGGGGTATCGCCAAGCGGTAAGGCACCAGGTTTTGATCCTGGCATACCCTGGTTCGAATCCAGGTACCCCAGCCATTTTCCTGATAGATAATATGCGTGTTGACAATTGAATTAGCGGATGGGGTATCGCCAAGCGGTAAGGCACCAGGTTTTGATCCTGGCATTCCCAGGTTCGAATCCTGGTACCCCAGCCATATTTCTGCTAAATTCAATAAATAGTGAGAAATTATCTCCTATTGGCTATGTAGCTCAGCTGGTTAGAGCACAACACTCATAATGTTGGGGTCACAGGTTCGAATCCCGTCATAGCCACCATTTTGGGGTATCGCCAAGCGGTAAGGCACCAGGTTTTGATCCTGGCATGCCCTGGTTCGAATCCAGGTACCCCAGCCATATTCTGAAAGAGAGACTCGTTAAACGAGTCTTTTTTTCTCAAAGGTTGTTGCGGGAGTGGCGAAATTGGTAGACGCACCAGATTTAGGTTCTGGCGCCGCAAGGTGTGCGAGTTCAAGTCTCGCCTCCCGCACCATTGATTAATAGATTAATAGTGTCAAACACTAACTAAAATCAACAAACAAGACTCGCTATGGCGGGTCTTTTTTGTTTTTAGCCTTAAATATCCCCTCTCTCTCTCACCCTTTATCAACACGCTGACGCCTTGTCTATTTCCTCATTACTCTCATAGTTATCATTGTTTGCTCGATAATCTACATAAACTCATCGTAACGCTATTTTTTGATCAAGCTGTACATATATTCATACCAATACTATACTCCCCCATAGTATAATTAAGGATTATATATGCCACACTCACCAGCAGAAAAAAAAGCCGCGTTAACCCGTGTAAGAAAAATCAAAGGGCAAATTTTGGCATTAGAAACCGCCCTTGAAAACGAAAATGAATGCGGTCAAGTTTTACAGCAAATTGCTGCCATTCGGGGTGCTATCAATGGCCTGATGGCGGGCGTACTCGAAAGTCATTTACGTGAAGGTCTAATGGATGCCGTCGCTTCTCCTGAAGATCAAAAAAACTCCGTTGATGATGCAATCTCACTAATACGCACTTACCTGCGCTAATAACAACAAGGATATCATTATGAAATCTCGTGCTGCGGTCGCCTTTGGACCAGGAGAGCCTTTAAAAATTGTTGAAGTTGATGTGATGCCACCTCAAGCAGGTGAGGTATTGATTAAAATTAGTCACACTGGCGTATGCCATACTGATGCCTTTACCCTTTCAGGTGATGATCCTGAGGGTGTTTTCCCGGCCATTTTAGGTCATGAAGGCGCGGGGGTGGTGGTTGAAGTAGGTGAAGGCGTCACCAGTGTCAAACCGGGTGATCACGTGATCCCTCTCTATACAGCAGAATGTGGCGAATGCCTATTTTGTAAATCAGGCAAAACGAATCTCTGTGTAGCAGTAAGAGCAACCCAAGGTAAAGGCTTAATGCCTGATGGCACAACGCGCTTTTCCTATAATGGACAACCTATTTATCACTATATGGGTTGCTCTACCTTTAGTGAGTATACGGTAGTAGCTGAAGTATCACTCGCTAAAATCAATCCACAAGCCAACCATGAAGAAGTCTGCTTACTTGGTTGCGGCGTGACAACAGGTATTGGTGCTGTACATAATACGGCAAAAGTACAACAAGGTGACTCGGTGGCTGTATTTGGTTTAGGTGGCATTGGTCTTGCTGTACTGCAAGGCGCTAGACAAGCCAAAGCAGGCCGTATTTTTGCGATTGATACTAATCCTGAAAAATTTGCATTAGCACGCCAATTTGGTGCCACAGACTGTTTAAATCCCAATGATTATGACAAACCTATTCAAGAAGTACTGGTTGAAATGACTCAGTGGGGCGTTGATCATACTTTTGAGTGTATTGGTAACGTCAATGTGATGAGAGCCGCTCTAGAGAGTGCTCACCGTGGTTGGGGGCAATCTATCATTATTGGTGTTGCGGGGGCAGGACAAGAGATCTCAACACGCCCTTTCCAACTCGTCACAGGTCGTTCATGGAAAGGGACTGCATTTGGCGGAGTAAAAGGTCGTAGCCAACTACCCAATATGGTTGAAGATGCAATGAATGGGAAAATCGAACTCAAACCTTTTGTGACCCACACTTTACCTCTTGAAAAAATAAATGAAGCCTTTGATTTAATGCATGAAGGTAAATCAATTAGAACTGTTATTCATTTCGATTAATCACTCTCAGGCCTATTATCAAATAGGTCTGACTTTGTTGTTAAGGAGTCAAAATGAACAACATTGAACGCCATGCCTGTTTTGGCGGTTGGCAAGAGGTTTATCAACACACCTCTACCACCCTCAATTGTGAGATGAAATTTGCTATCTATCTCCCGCCTATGGAAGATGGGCAAAAATATCCGGTTTTATATTGGTTATCTGGATTAACTTGTAATGAACAAAACTTCATTACCAAAGCCGGAGCACAGCAATATGCTGCGCAACACGGTGTTATTTTAGTGGTACCTGATACTAGCCCTCGTGGTGAAAATGTGGCTGATGATAGTGCTTATGATTTAGGACAAGGTGCTAGTTTTTATCTGAATGCCACACAAGCACCTTGGGATAGTCATTATAAAATGTATGACTACATTGTTAATGAACTCCCTAAATTGATTGAGACACATTTTCCTGCCAATGAGCGACGTGCTATTAGTGGACATTCAATGGGGGGACATGGTGCATTGATGATTGGTTTGCGTAATTTGTCTCGCTATTGCAGTATTTCAGCGTTTTCACCCATTGTTGCACCAACCCAAGTCCCTTGGGGACAAAAAGCCTTCAGCGCTTATTTAGGCGACGATATGGCACAATGGCAACAATATGACACGATTGAATTACTGAATAAAACACCACAGACAGTACCCATACGAGTGGATGTCGGTCTTGATGATCCTTTTTACCAACAGCAACTACAGCCAGAACGTTTAGCACAAGTGTGTGATAAAAAACAGTTTGCATGCTGTTTAAATTTACATCAAGGCTATGACCACAGTTACTATTTTGTCGCGAGTTTTATCGGTGAACATATAGCCTTTCATGCTAAGCACTTAAAGGCTTAAACCTAATGCGATGATCGATGAATACAATTCAGATCATCGCATTGCTCATCATTTAATCCCTAAAGCATAACGTAACGCGGCTTCTTTCGCTTTTCCTGCATGCTGCGCCGCTAATAACCCGATATTTCTGGCTAATTTTAAACCTGGTAATTGATGGCTAAAAGCGTGGTAAAAAAGATCCATTCCTGCCTGCATCAGCATATTATCAGGCATACGACGGCGCTGATATTTTTTTAACAATGCCATTGAATGCCAAGGTTCAAAATGCTGTTTCGCTTGCGCCACTAAATTAAGCAAGCAATCCACATCACGATAACCGAGGTTAACCCCCTGTCCTGCTAATGGATTAATAGTATGTGCCGCATCCCCCACTAAAATCACACCATTATCAACATAACGACTAGCATGCTGACGAGTTAATGGGAAAGAGCCTGCAGCAATAGGTGTCACTTTGCCTAAGCGTTCAGGGAAAGCATGTTCGATTTCTTTTTCTAACTGTGCCATTGGCATCGTTTGTAGCTTTCTAATTCTCTGCGGAGAATCATACCAAACTAAGCAAGCCCAATTATCAAACAAAGGCAAATAAGCCCGTGGCCCTGAAGGGTAAAAGCGTTGCCATGTACCCTTTTCTGGTGGCAATTGCGTTTTCACGGTGATTAACATACAGGATTGACGATACTGCCAACCATTACTGCCAATCCCTGCCATTTGACGTACTTGCGAATTAGCCCCATCGGCCCCTACAACTAACTGAGTGGTGATTTCCTGACCATCAGCAAGCGTGACTTGCCATTTATTATCTAAGTATTTCATGTTACTTAGACTATTTGGGCATAATAAAGTGATATTGCTATAACGTTCTGCTTCTTGCCACAATGCCAATTGCAAAATGCGATTTTCAACCATATAACCTAATTCAGGTAAACCAAGACTTTTGGCATCAAAAATAACATGGGCATTATCTTCTTCCCATGTTTCGAGGGTTAGGTATGGCGCACTGCGCATCGCTAAAACATGTTGCCATGCACCTAGCTGTTTTAATAAACTAACGGACGCGCAGCTGATCGCAGAAATACGAATATCAGGATGAGATGAGGCATCAAAAGGTGCTGGAGATTGCCGTTCTACCATTGCAACACGCAACCCTTCTTGCGCCAGCCCAATGGCAACGGCTGCGCCAATCATGCCTCCACCGGCAATGACTGCATCAAAATCGTTTTTTACATTTCTCATCATTGTTATGCCATAACTCATTGCTTTAAAAATAATAGGTAAGCGCTATATCAGTTTATTAGAAATAAGCAAAACTGAACGCCAGAAAGAATTAGCGCCGACTGACTCTAGTCACTGACCACACAAATGACTACAATAACCGCCTTATTGGCTTATTACACGCAACGTTTTTCAGTGATTAGCTATTATCTCACTGTAAATACCGGATTTATACAATGTCGACGATAAAAAAACTGTACATTAAAACTTGGGGCTGCCAGATGAATGAGTACGATTCATCTAAAATGGCAGACCTACTCGAAAGCACCCACGGTTATCAGTTAACCGATGTCGCCGAAGATGCGGACATTCTACTGCTAAATACCTGTTCTATCCGTGAGAAAGCACAAGAAAAAGTCTTTCATCAGTTAGGACGTTGGAAAAATTTTAAAGATAATAAACCTGATATTATCATCGGCGTTGGTGGTTGTGTTGCCTCTCAAGAAGGTGAATACATTCGTCAACGTGCGCAGTGTGTCGATATTATCTTCGGACCACAAACCTTACACCGCTTACCAGAAATGATTAATCAGGTAAAAGGCACCAAAAGCCCAGTGGTCGATATCAGTTTCCCTGAAATTGAAAAATTTGACCGTCTACCTGAACCTCGTGCTGAAGGCCCTTCTGCATTTGTTTCTATCATGGAAGGCTGTAATAAATACTGCTCATTTTGTGTAGTGCCTTATACGCGTGGTGAAGAAGTCAGCCGCCCTTGTGATGATATTCTATTTGAAATCGCACAACTGGCCGCTCAAGGGGTACGTGAAGTTAATCTATTAGGTCAAAACGTCAATGCTTATCGTGGTGAAACCTTTGACGGGCAAATCTGTAGCTTTGCAGAATTACTACGCCTAGTGGCAGCGATTGATGGTATTGATCGTATTCGTTTTACTACCAGCCACCCTATTGAGTTTACTGACGATATTATTGCGGTTTATGAAGATACCCCTGAATTGGTTAGCTTCTTACACTTACCCGTACAAAGCGGATCAGATCGTATTTTAACCTTAATGAAGCGTAATCATACAGCTCTTGAATATAAGAGCATTATTCGTAAATTACGCAAAGCACGCCCTGATATTCTGATAAGCTCAGACTTTATCATTGGTTTCCCAGGTGAAACGCAAGATGATTTCGAAAAAACCATGAAATTAATTGCGGATGTAAACTTTGATATGAGCTTTAGCTTTATCTATTCAGCCCGTCCAGGAACCCCTGCGGCTGATTTACCTGATGATGTGAGCGAAGAAGAGAAGAAACAGCGTTTATATCTGTTACAACAGCGCATTAATCAGCAAGCAATGAACTACAGCCGTGCCATGCTTAACAGCGTACAACGTATTCTTGTAGAAGGCCCTTCACGTAAAAATGTGATGGAACTTTCAGGTCGTACCGAAAATAACCGCGTGGTTAACTTCGAAGGTACACCGGATATGATTGGTAAATTCGTTGATGTCGAAATTGTTGACGTTTACGCTAACTCATTGCGTGGTAAAGTGGTCAGAACGGAAGATCAAATGGATTTACGTATCCATGAATCACCAGAATCCGTTATTGCCCGTACTCGTAAAGAAGATGAATTAGGTGTAGGTGTTTACCAACCTTAATTGATCAGACTTAACAAAAGGATACTCAGTGACAGTAATAGCCCATACACAGGTAGCGACCCAAGAGATTTTCTTAGAGCCCGCAGATAATGACCGTTTAATGAGTTTATGTGGCCCATTTGACGACAATATTAAGCAACTTGAACGCCGTTTAGGTATCGAGATCAATCACCGTGATAACCGTTTTAAACTAACGGGTAAATCACTGAATGTGAATGCAGCTGCAGGAATTTTGCGACATCTGTATGTGGAAACCTCACCCATTAAAGGTGTGATACCCGACATCGACCCTGAGCAAATTCACCTTGCCATCAAAGAGAGCCGAGTGCTTGAGCAAAGTGATGAGCATGTGCCTGAATTTGGGAAATCGACCAATATTCGCACTAAACGCGGCGTGATAAAACCACGTACGCCTAACCAAGCGCAATATATTGCCAATATCCAAACTCACGATATTACTTTTGGTATCGGGCCTGCAGGTACAGGGAAAACCTATCTGGCTGTTGCTACCGCTGTCGATGCCCTTGAGCGTCAAGAAGTACGCCGTATTTTACTGACTCGCCCTGCGGTAGAGGCGGGTGAAAAGCTCGGTTTTTTACCCGGCGATTTAAGCCAAAAAGTCGATCCGTATTTACGACCACTTTATGATGCGTTATTCGAGATGTTAGGTTTTGAAAAAGTTGAGAAACTGATAGAGCGTAATGTGATTGAAGTGGCCCCTTTAGCTTATATGCGAGGTCGTACACTCAATGACGCATTTATTATTCTCGATGAAAGTCAAAACACCACAATCGAACAGATGAAGATGTTTTTAACGCGTATCGGTTTTAACTCTAAAGCGGTCATCACAGGTGATATCACGCAAATCGACCTTCCTCGAGGCCATAAATCCGGATTGCGTCATGCCATAGAAGTGCTATCTAATGTCGATGATTTAAGCTTTAACTTCTTCCATAGTGAAGACGTGGTTCGCCATCCTGTGGTTGCTAAGATTGTTGTCGCATATGAAGCTTGGGAAGTTGAAGATCAAAAACGCCGCCAAGCAATTAAAGCAGAAAAAGAGAGACTGCAGAGAGAAAATCATGAGTGAAGTGATTCTTGATTTACAAGTTGCCACTGAAAATACACAAGGGCTTCCGAGTGAAGCCCAATTTATCACTTGGCTGGAAGCCGTACTACCGCAATTTCAGCCTATTAGTGAAGTGACTATCCGTATCGTTGATGAAGCGGAAAGTCATGAGTTAAACCTGACTTATCGAGGAAAAGATAGACCAACTAATGTACTTTCTTTTCCTTTTGAAGCACCGCCTGAAGTGGAATTACCTTTACTGGGTGATTTAATTATCTGTCGTCAGGTCGTTGAAAAAGAAGCCGATGAGCAAAATAAAACTGTTGAAGAGCACTGGGCACACATGGTTATCCATGGTTGTCTGCACCTTTTAGGCTATGATCATATTGAAGATGATGAAGCTGAAGAAATGGAAGGTTTAGAGACAGAAATCTTACAAAAATTAGGTTATGAAGATCCCTATTTGATTGAAAAAGAGTAACAGTTCTCTTTATTTTATGATAAATACTATATCTAATAACCATTCAATGAGGAAAAATAGTTAAAACGCCATGAGCGACGACCAATCTTCGAGTAACGATAACCCTGGTCCTAAAAAGGGGTTTCTCACACTGCTTAATCAGTTATTCCACGGTGAACCTAAAAATCGTGATGATCTGATGGAGCTTATCCGCGATTCTGAACAGAAAGAATTAATCGATCCTGATACCCGTGATATGTTAGAGGGGGTAATGGATATCGCTGAGCAGCGTGTACGGGATATTATGATCCCCCGCTCGCAAATCGTCACATTAAAACGCAATCAAACCCTTGATGAGTGCCTTGATGTGATTATTGATTCAGCGCACTCTCGCTTTCCTGTCATCAGTGAAGACAAAGATCATATTGAAGGCTTATTAATGGCAAAAGATTTATTGCCATTTATGCGTACTGGTGCTGAGCCATTTAGTATAGACAAAGTTTTACGTTCTGCTGTCGTTGTACCAGAAAGTAAACGCGTTGACCGCTTACTAAAAGAGTTCCGTTCGCAACGCTATCATATGGCTATTGTCATTGATGAATTTGGTGGTGTTTCTGGTTTGGTCACGATTGAAGATATTCTTGAACTTATCGTCGGCGAAATTGAAGATGAGTATGATGATGAGGATGATATTGATATTCGTCCATTAAGTCGCCATACCTACTCAGTGAGAGCATTAACCCAAATAGAAGATTTTAATGAGGCATTTGGTACTCACTTTAGTGATGAAGAAGTCGATACGATTGGTGGTTTAGTTATGCAAGCCTTCGGTCATCTTCCTGCTAGAGGTGAAACTATTACCATTGATAATTACCAATTTAAAGTTGTTATGGCTGATAGCCGTAAAATTATTCAGGTTTATGTGCACATTCCTGACGATGCGCCTGTACCTGAACTAGGTAATGATGTGTAGGATATTAATGAATAATTTCTCTTTATTAAACCGCCAGTGGGTTCGCACCCTACTGGCGGTTTTTTTCGGTGCCAGTGGCACACTCGCGTTTTCTCCCTTTGATTTCTGGCCTGCAGCGTTAATTTCTTTATCAGGTTTGCTACTGATAATAACGCAACGAACCACACGACAAGGGGCATGGCTTGGTTTTGCCTGGGGATTTGGATTATTTGGTAGTGGTGTAAACTGGGTATATGTCAGCATTGCTGATTTTGGGGGAATGCCATTTGCTATCAATATTTTCTTAGTCATATTGTTAGCCCTTTACTTATCGCTTTATACCGCCCTATTTGCCGGATTATTAAACAAGTTCTTTCCTAAACCTACCGTTTGGCGTTTTGTCTTTGCGGCTCCCGCTGTATGGCAACTCACTGAATTTTTAAGAGGCTGGGTGTTATCAGGGTTTCCGTGGTTACAATTTGGTTATAGCCAAATTGATGGCCCATTAAAAGGTATTGCACCTATTTTTGGTGTCACCATGATAACCTTTTTGCTGACCATAATTAGTGGACTTATTGCTGTCGCTATCTATCGTAAATCACTATATAGTGCGGTGATCGGAGCAATATTATTACTCTTACCTATCAGCTTTAAATCTTATCAATGGTATCAACCTTTAACTGATGAAACACAAGAAATTGCCTTAATTCAAGGCAATATCGCGCAATCATTAAAATGGCAACCCGGTACTTTAGAAAGTACGTTAAACACCTATCTCACCTTAAGTCGCCCTTTTATGGGTAAAGCAAACTTAATTATTTGGCCTGAGTCAGCTATCCCTGATGTTGAAATTCAGCAACAAGGCTTTTTAGCGCAATTGGATAAACAATTAAGAGCACAAGACACGCATCTAATGACAGGAATTATTGATGCGCGTCCCACCTTAGAAGGCTATCGTTTTTATAATAGTGTTATTACATTAGGTGAACACTATGCTTACCAATATCCGGCAACAGATCGCTATAACAAACATCATCTTGTGCCTTTCGGTGAGTATGTCCCTTTAGAGTCTTTATTGCGCCCATTAGCGCCATTTTTTAATTTACCTATGTCATCATTAAGCCAAGGTGAATATATACAACCTCAACTGACGGTAAATGATGCCAAAATAACCGCCGCCATCTGTTATGAAATTATTCTTGGAGAACAAGTTCGTGCTAACTTTAAGCCGGATACACGTTTCTTATTAACTATTTCAAATGATGCTTGGTTTGGTAATTCAATTGGTCCATGGCAACATTTTCAAATGGCTAGAATGCGTTCATTAGAGTTAGGACGCCCATTATTACGTTCAACTAATAACGGCATTACCGCCTTTATTGCTGCTAATGGTGATGTTATTGCCCAGCTTCCACAATTTGAAGCTGGTGCATTAGCTGAAAAAATGACGCCCACGACAGGATCAACACCTTATTATAAAATGGGGAGTTATCCAGTGTGGATTTTAGCAGGGGTATTTTTAATTCTTGCTTTTATTAAGCGTCGTTCTTAATGTTAAATAAAGCCCTACTCAATTAATCTTAAAACAGTTAATTAAGTAAGGGCTTTTCTAATAAAAGGACTTTTCAATGATCCATTACCCTGAATATATTCTTGATATTATTTGGCAAAGAGCGAAAAAAATATCTGCCGATAATGAAACAAAAGGATTTCGTAAAGATAAAGAAACTAAATGGATCAAGCGCCAACTGTTTAATCAACAAAATGAATTTGGCTGGGTATTATCAAAACAACCTAGTTCGATTCATCAACTTATTGAAGATGAAACAATTGTGCCTTTACATTGGCAAACAGCGAGAGCCTATGAGCAAAAACAAGAAGCAAGCTCTAAACGTCTCAATATGATCCCACTTGACCCACTAGCACTATCGCGACTCATTCAATCACCAACAGATGTGTTACCTTATTGGCAACATGCCCATCAGATTTCCAGCGATAATGAAGAAAAAGGTTTTCGTAAAGATTATTACGGTCGTATTATCCAGAAAAATGCGTTTGGAGATAAACAACATCAATATGGTTGGACATTAGCTCAATTAACACCAGCCAATAAGAATAATCAAATCGTTATTCCTATTAATATTGTACCAATACATATTAATACCTCAAAACGCACTTACAATGAAAAGGAATTAATTGTTCAAGGTAGCCAAGAAGCAAAAATAAAACGCAGACGTAAAAAACTTGTCTATGAGATAATAGATTTTATTGTCAGCTTACCTGGTATTATTTTTTCTTCATTTAAATTCTGATAAACAAGTTAAATTGAAGCCCACCATAACCTAAGTTTTAATCCCCAAGAGGATGTCCAGCCACTTGTAAAGTGCACCATTTCACCTTTATAGAGAATAACAAAAGAAGGTGTAGCACTTATCCCCCAACGTTGAGAAATAGCCCCTCTATCATCATTAATAACCGGAAAAACCAGTTGTTTGGAGTTAATGCCACGTATTATTTTGGCATCATCACCAGAGCGGATAACTACAGACGTAACATTATAACCCTGTTGTGCTAAATCATTTACCGTCGGTGTAGTTAACTTACAAATGCCACACCAACTCGCCCAAAAATAGATCAGTAATGGTTTCTCTTGGCTAAGGGCAATCAATGAGACTGGTTTATCATCGACTGTATAAAGCGTAGATAAATCAGTAAGTTCTGGTGGCGTTGGTTGACGCCACCAGTCCATAGCAAATGAAATAGCCACAAAAATAAGGGCGAGAATAATTAATTCTTTACCCCATTTTCGTAAACGATTTGCCATTATTTTTTCACTTTCGCCAGTTGTTCTTTCACAATAATTTCTAACTGATCATAATCAACAGCACCCGGTAAAATAGTATCACCAATTACCGTCGCTGGCGTACCTTGAATACCCAGTTTACGAGAAAGCTCTAAGTTATTTTGCAACGTTTTTAAGCTGTCATCAGTTAACTTAATTTTGCTAGTATTAGTGCTCTTCATTGCATCTTCAATACTTGCATTATCTAGCATCGTTTTCTTCTGCATCAAACGTTGATGAAGTGCTAAGAATGCTTTTGGATCTTCTTTCCAGACAGAAAGCACCGCCTGAGAGGCTTTAGCAGAGCTTTCACCTTTAAATGGTAATGGTTTAATGATAACCGCCACATCAGGGTATTGTTCGGTGATCTTTTCTAATAATGGGTCAAAGCGTTTGCAATACGGGCAGTTATAATCAGTGAACGACACTAACACTAACTTAGCATCTTTAGCGCCAATACGTGGACTTGCCGCATCGTTGTATAATGCATCATGTTCAGAGGCCAATGCTTGACGGAACTGTGCTTGTTGCTCATCTGCCTTCTTAGTTTGCAATGCCATGATAGCTTCTTCCAAAATCTCAGGATTACTCACTAAAGTATCACGAACTAATGCACGTACTTCTTTTTCTTGAGCTGCATTCAAGGCAGCGGCTTGAACATTTGCACCAAAAAGTAACGAAGAGATAACCAGTGCAGAAAGTGTTTTTTTCATTATTGGGCTCCTTTAGCCTCTGAAAGAATAGTTAACATTAGATCTTTATTTAAAAGAGGCGGTAGGATCTCCCCCTCCTTGTTACATGGTCCATAAATCTGGTTAAACGGCACGGCGACTTGACCGCGCTGTTTTAAAAATTGGGTGATCTGTTCTGACGGTTTCGTCCAATCCCCTCTTAATGCGACAACATCAGGCTCTGAAAGTGCCTTTTGCACATCATCGCGTAATAATACATTGTATTTATTTGCTTTGCAGGTAACACACCAATCTGCGGTAACATCAATAAACACCCGTTTATTTTCAGCTAACGCTTGATGAATAGCCTCTTCTGAGAGTGGTTGCCAATTCACATGATCTTGCCCCGCCAAGGTCTGAGTATCAGGCTGAGCAATAAATAGATAGCTTGTACCACCTAAAATAAGGGTGATCACCATTGAAGCAAATAGCGTTTTTTTGCCGTAATGTTTAGCAATAGCAAAAAGCAAGATCAGGGCGATAGCCACAAAAATAGCCGCAACAATGCCAATACCAAAATGGGGGATCAATAAAGTGATCAGCCAAATACAAGATAGCAACATCATAAAGCCTAAAACAACTCTTAGGCGATTCATCCATTTACCCGGTTTTGGCAATACTTTGGCAATTGATGGAAACATAGCAACCATGATCCATGGTAAACTCATTCCAAGACCTAATGCGGTGAAAATTAACCATAACTCACTTAATGGTGCTATCAATGCATAAGCAACCGCAGTCCCCAAGAATGGGGCAGAACACGGTGTGGCAAGCAATGTAGCAAAAGCCCCTTCCCAGAAATGTCGACTATAACCTTGGCCTCCTGCTGTTGCTATTTTGGTATTCATATTACTTGATAAACGTAATTCAAATAGGCCAAATAAATTAGCGGTAAAAATAGCCGTGATCAGCACCATAAAGCCAATAAACCAAGGGCTTTGAAACTGTATGCCCCAACCTATTGCTTCTTGGCTGTAGCGTAATACGGTCATAAACAGCGCTAAGACCCAGAATGACACTAAAATTCCCACAACAGAAACAGAAAACTGTTTACGAATAGCCCCTGTATCACGTTTTTCGATATGAAGAATTGAGCCCAATTTCATTGCCAAAACAGGTAACACACAAGGCATTAAATTAAGAATTAGGCCCCCTAACAGCGCAAAGGATAAAATACTCCATAATCCTACCCCCGAGTCAGCAGTAGGCAGAGATGCGCTATCGCCTTGGCCTATAGTGTCATTGACTTGACGTGAATAGCCATCGTCAGTCACAACAAAGGAGAGTGGTTTTCCTACAATGTCACCCGCAGCGTCTCCCCAATCATCGGTTACATCGACAGTAACAGATAAATGATCACCTTTTGCTGTTAACTGTGGAATGCCATATAGCATTCCTTGTGGTGGATCGAGATAAATATTAGGTTGATGCCAATCACCTTGTTCTCGTTGTAATGAGAGGGTTAATTGACTATTTCGATAATCAGATGAAACAGCAGAAATTAATCCACTTGTCACTGGTACTTTGGCCATGGCTTGATTATATTGCCATTCAAAGTCAGCGGGAGCAGGCTCGTTTAAATCCAGATTTAATGAGTAATCAGTTAAAATACAGACATTACTACAGGTTGAAAGTGTTAATACCCCATTTAAGTTATCGCTATCGACAGATTTTAGTTCAATGGGGAAGACGACTTCTTTATCGTAACCTTGGGTATGAATACCTGCGACATCAAAAGCGGAAGGTGATGGCCAATGCCATATCATATCAGACACAGATTGCGTCCAATTAATTTCAGGTGCTACGCCACCTTCTCCGGGAGAGCGCCAATATGTTTTCCAGCCCGGCGCTAATTGCACCTCAAGCAATATTTTAACATCGCCTGTCGATGACTTGTCAGCCGTAGCCCTAACCTGAGCATGATCATTGTCTGGCATAGTTAGCCAACCTGTATCGGCGGCTAATGAAGATAATGAAAATAGCATCAACATCAATGCTATTAAAAAAGAACGAACCATAGCAACTCCCTAAAAAATCCTCTAACGCTACACATAAAACAACGCCTCAATATAAGACGTATTATTGAGTTAAAGCGCTACTAATCCCTTAGAATACAGTAATGAAGGTGAAGCCTTATTCGTGGAGGTGGGTGATGTTGTTTTTTCTGGCTACGTTGACGAGAAACATAAATGGCAGCCATACCAAATAAAAGTAATACCGCCCAAGTATAAAAAAGCGGTTCAATCGCTAAAGGAGGAATCGATAAGAGTGATTTAGCACTTAATTCGCAGGTTGAAAGTGAATATTTCCCTTCACTTGCATTTTGTTGCTCTGCAATTGGCGTCGAGAATGAGGACTGTGTTTGCGAAACAGCAGATGCTAAGCGCTCACTAATCACATGAGCCCCCATAGAGCGCTGAACAATACAACACAAGATCAGCAATACTGTTATCAACACTAGCCAGCGACCTGACCGCCAATTATGCATAGATTTCCTCATTTGTTGACCTGCTATCTTAACGGTAATCTACAGACAAACAACTCCTTAAGATAAACTTTACAAATTCTTTTCTTTTTTAGATTAACGCCTTTTTCTTCTTTGTTCTTTTTAACCTTTAACTTCTCATGGTTATTACTATAATAATTTTAAATATTGAAAATCACTTCCAAAAAACATTGAACAATTTTTTATTTCATCCTTTTATTGAGAGATAGCTCTCGTATTTGGAATATTGCACTTCCCAACCGTATGTTATTTGTTCTATTTATTAACATTATCAAAACAAATTAAAACAAAAAAGCAACACAAAGCAACACATCAATATCACCACGACAGGAGTTATTATGCGCATGCGTAAACTAGCATTATCATTAATGATTTTAGGGGCTGCAGGAGCTGTGCAAGCAGAAGAACTCACTGGTACCTTAAAAAAAATCAACGATAACGATATTATTATTGTTGGTCATCGTGAATCCTCTGTCCCTTTTTCATACTACGATAATCAACAAAAAGTGGTCGGATACTCTCAAGACTATTCCAACCTGATTGTTGAGGCAGTAAAAGAAAAATTAGGCAAACCTAACCTACAAGTTCGCCTTATCCCTATCACTTCTCAGAATCGAATTCCACTATTACAAAATGGTACATTTGACTTTGAGTGTGGCTCAACGACCAATAATCTCGCTCGCCAACAACAAGCTGATTTCTCGAATACTATTTTTATTGTTGGTACACGTTTACTTGCGAAAAAAGACAGTGGAATTAAAGATTTTGCTGATCTTGCGGGCAAAAATGTGGTTGTTACGTCAGGCACCACATCTGAAATGTTACTCAACAAGCTCAATGATGAGAAAAAAATGAATATGCGCATTATTAGCGCAAAAGATCATGGCGACTCATTCCGTACACTTGAATCAGGGCGTGCCGTTGCTTTTATGATGGATGACGCCTTATTAGCGGGTGAACGTGCTAAAGCGAAAAAACCTGCGTTATGGGAGATTGTGGGAACACCTCAATCGGAAGAAGCTTATGGCTGTATGTTACGCAAAGGTGATACACAATTTAAGTCGTTAATTGATGAAACCATTGCTAATGCGCAAAAATCTGGCGCAGCAGAAAAATCGTTCAATCGTTGGTTTAATGCCCCAATTCCACCGAAAAACCTCAATTTAGAATTCACTATCTCGGATGAAATGAAAGCACTGTTTGCATCACCAAATGATAAAGCATTGAACTAACAATGCATATAAGTAATTGATGCAAAATTAATAATTATAAAGTATCTGTTGGACAGACAGATCAGTGAAGTTTGGGGCAGCCGTTCCCTGCCCCATTTTTTTCACCGGAGGTGAAATCATGTCGATTGATTGGGATTGGGGGATATTCTTCCAAGAAGCCCCTTTTGGAAATACCACTTACTTAGGTTGGCTTATTTCAGGCTTTCAAGTTACTGTCGCTTTATCTCTTTGTGCTTGGATCATTGCTTTTATTGTCGGCTCTTTTTTTGGTATTTTACGAACCGTACCTAATCGCTTGCTCTCTAGTTTAGGGGCTATCTATGTTGAACTATTTCGTAACGTCCCCCTGATTGTACAATTCTTCACATGGTATTTAGTGATCCCTGAACTCTTACCACAAGCTATTGGTGATTGGTTCAAAATGGACTTAACGCCGAATATCCAATTCTTTGTCTCTTCAGCACTCTGTTTAGGTTTGTTTACCGCAGCGCGCATGTGTGAACAGGTGCGGGCGGCAATCAATTCATTACCAAGAGGACAAAAAGCAGCAGGCTTAGCACTAGGCTTAACACTGCCACAAACCTACCGCTATGTTTTATTACCTAATGCTTATCGCGTCATTATTCCGCCAATGACCTCTGAAATGCTGAACTTAGTCAAAAACTCTGCAATCGCCTCAACGATTGGCCTGATTGATATGGCTGCGCAAGCGAATAAATTATTAGATTATTCAGCTAAAGCTTATGAATCCTTTACCGCTATCACGCTAGCCTATGTCTTTATTAACGTCATTATTATGTTGATTATGCACTGGTTAGAAAAACGGGTGCGTTTACCTGGCACAGCAGGAGGTCAATAATGTACGAGTTTGACTGGAGTTCTGTTGTTCCTAGCCTACCTTTTTTAATGGATGGCATGGTCATTACCTTAAAAATTACCATAACAGCAATTGTTATCGGTATTTTATGGGGAACAATACTTGCAGTGATGCGCTTATCTACTTTTAAGCCCATCAGTTGGTTTGCGGCCGCTTACGTTAATACCTTTCGTTCTATTCCTTTAGTGATGGTATTACTGTGGTTCTATTTAATTGTGCCTAACATATTACAAAATGTTCTAGGCCTTTCACCAAAAAGTGATATCCGTTTAATTTCAGCAATGGTAGCGTTCTCTCTATTTGAAGCTGCTTATTACTCTGAAATCATCAGAGCAGGTATACAAAGCATCAGTAAAGGCCAGTTTTCAGCATCCTTAGCTTTAGGAATGACAAAATCACAAACGATGCGTTTAGTGATTTTACCTCAAGCATTTCGTGCCATGATCCCTTTATTGCTCACACAAGGTATCGTTTTATTTCAAGATACCTCACTCGTGTATGTATTAAGTCTGACCGACTTTTTCCGAACAGCGGCAAATATTGGTGAGCGTGATGGCACACAGGTTGAAATGATCCTTTTTGCTGGTTTTGTCTACTTTATAATTAGTTTCTCCGCTTCAATGTTAGTGAACTTTCTTAAAAAAAGGACTACTTAGATGATTTCCCTAAAAGATGTATCCAAATGGTATGGTCAGTTTCAAGTACTGACAGATTGTTCCACTGAAGTGAAAAAGGGGGAAGTTGTTGTTGTCTGTGGACCTTCAGGATCAGGTAAATCGACGCTTATCAAAACCGTTAATGGTTTAGAGCCTATACAACAAGGTGAAATCCTAGTAAATGATATAAAAGTCAATGATAAACGAACTGATTTAGCTAAGTTACGAGCCAAAGTTGGTATGGTGTTTCAACACTTTGAATTATTTCCTCACCTTTCCATTATTGAAAATCTTACACTAGCGCAAGTGAAAGTCCTTAATAGAGAGAAAGGTGCAGCAAAAGAGAAAGGGCTAAAATTATTAGAGCGCGTAGGCTTAGCCAACCACGCTAATAAATACCCTGCTCAACTTTCTGGTGGTCAACAACAACGCGTTGCTATTGCTCGTGCTTTATGTATGGATCCTATTGCGATGCTATTTGATGAACCCACATCCGCACTTGATCCTGAAATGATTAATGAAGTTCTTGATGTTATGGTTGAGCTGGCTAATGAAGGCATGACCATGATGGTGGTTACACACGAAATGGGCTTTGCTAAAAAAGTTGCTGACCGTATTATTTTTATGGATGAAGGTCGTATTGTCGAAGATAGCCCGAAAAATGACTTCTTTGATAATCCTAAATCAGAAAGGGCTAAAGATTTCCTAGCTAAAATCTTACATTAATCTTCAATTTTCTTTTTCATCCCACTCACTTTTCCCCTTTGCTGGCATGAATTATTACATGCCAGCAAAATATCGCTAAAAATAATCATCAACCTTTGATGACGCAACACAGTAGCAATTAATTCATTTTTATTGCAATAATTAGGCTAAACGCTTGAAAATCTCGCATTTATCATTAACAAAAAAATGCTGTTTTCGCGCTATCTCGCCATTGTGGCAAAAAAGTTATGCAAACAATGGCTTTCCTTGAGATCAATAGTTGTGGCTATTAGACAAAATCAGCTATGCTATGCAAGTCTTAATTCATCATAGCGGTTACCCTTCGGTAGCCATTAATTCACCATAGGATTATCGGTGCCATGCAAGAACAATATCGTCCCGAAGATATAGAGCAAACTATCCAGGAACACTGGGAAAAGAACAATACATTTAAAGTGACAGAAGATAATAACAAAGAAAAATATTACTGCCTGTCAATGCTACCTTATCCTTCTGGTCGACTACACATGGGACACGTCCGTAACTACACCATTGGTGACGTGATTTCCCGTTATCAACGTATGTTGGGTAAAAACGTCTTACAACCTATTGGTTGGGATGCGTTTGGTTTACCCGCAGAAGGTGCTGCCGTAAAAAATAACACCGCACCTGCACCGTGGACTTATGAAAATATCAATTATATGAAAGGCCAGTTAAAAAAACTGGGCTTTGGTTATGATTGGGATCGTGAAGTCACCACCTGTACACCAGAATATTATCGTTGGGAACAGTGGTTTTTCACTAAGCTGTATGAAAAAGGTTTAGTGTATAAAAAAACCTCTGCTGTAAACTGGTGCCCACACGACTTAACCGTACTGGCTAACGAACAAGTCATCGATGGTTGTTGCTGGCGTTGCGACACCCCTGTCGAGCGCAAAGAAATTCCACAGTGGTTTATTAAAATCACCGATTATGCTGAAGAGCTGTTAAACGACTTAGATACGTTAGATGAATGGCCAGAACAAGTTAAAACCATGCAACGTAACTGGATTGGCCGGTCTGAAGGTGTTGAAATTACCTTTGATGTCGCAGATAGCGACGATACTATGACCGTATATACCACACGTCCAGATACCTTTATGGGGGTCACTTATGTTGCTGTGGCCGCCGGTCATCCATTAGCTCAAAAAGCCGCTCAAAATAATCCTGAAATTCAGCACTTCATTGATGAATGCCGTAACATGAAGATGGCAGAAGCTGAAATGGCAACCATGGAGAAAAAAGGTATTGCTACAGGTCTGTATGCTATTCATCCATTAACCCAAGAGAAAGTCGCTATTTGGGTAGCTAACTTTGTCTTAATGGAATACGGTACAGGTGCGGTTATGGCCGTTCCAGGTCACGATGAACGCGACTGGGAATTTGCCACTAAATATGGTTTGCCGATTAAAGCGGTTATTGCTGATGCAGAAGGTAACCAACCTGACTTATCAACAGGCGCTCTGACTGAGAAAAATAGCCTAATTAACTCTGGTGAATTCTCAGGACTTGATAACCAAGCTGGTTTTAATGCTATTGCAGATAAACTTACTGCAATGGGTGTGGGTGAACGTAAAGTGAATTACCGTTTACGTGACTGGGGGGTTTCTCGTCAACGTTATTGGGGTGCGCCAATTCCAATGGCAACCTTAGAAGATGGTAGCGTTGTTCCAGTTCCTGATGACCAATTACCGGTTATTTTACCAGAAGATGTGAAAATGGACGGCATTACCAGTCCAATTAAAGCCGATCCTGAGTGGGCTAAAACAACGATTAATGGTCAACCTGCGCTACGTGAAACAGATACTTTTGATACCTTTATGGAATCTTCTTGGTATTACGCACGTTATACCTGCCCTGATTACGACAAGGGAATGTTAGATCCAAAAGCTGCTAACTATTGGTTACCGGTTGACTGGTACATTGGTGGTATTGAACACGCTATCATGCACCTGATGTATTTCCGTTTCTTCCATAAATTGATGCGTGATGCTGGTTTAGTTAATTCTGATGAACCTGCTAAACGCTTACTGTGCCAAGGCATGGTATTAGCAGATGCATTTTATTATACCGGTGAAGATGGCGCTCGCCATTGGGTCTCTCCTGCAGAAGCGATTGTTGAACGCGATGAAAAAAATCGCATCATCAAAGCAACTGACAGTGCAGGCCATGAACTGACTTACGCTGGTATGAGCAAAATGTCTAAATCAAAAAATAACGGCATCGACCCACAAACCATGGTTGAGCGTTATGGTGCTGATACCGTACGTCTATTTATGATGTTTGCTGCACCACCAGAATTAACACTTGAGTGGCAAGAATCAAGTGTTGAAGGTGCGAACCGTTTCTTACGTCGTTTATGGCGTTTAGTTCATGAGCATACCGAAAAAGGAACGACTCAATCACTTGATTTGGCAACATTAACCACAGAGCAAAAAGACTTACGTCGCGATTTACACAAAACTATCGCCAAAGTTTCTGATGATGTAGGTCGTCGCTTAGCATTCAATACGGCTATTGCTGCAATTATGGAGTTAATGAATAAATTAACACGTGCACCACAAGAGACTGAGCAAGATCGTGCTTTAATGCAAGAAGCATTAGAAGCAGTGGTACGTATGCTTTCTCCTATCATTCCACATGCTTGTTTTGTCATGTGGCAAGCGTTAGGTGGTAAAGAGGATATTGATGTTGCACCATGGCCTGTTGCTGATGAAGAAGCGATGGTCGATGACACGAAACTTATTATTGTTCAAGTTAATGGTAAAGTACGTGGTCGTATCACTGTTCCTGCTAATTCAGAAAAAGATTATGTTCAGGAAATGGCAACAAAAGAGTACAGTGTTGCTAAATATTTAGAAAATGTCACCGTACGTAAAGTGATTTATGTACCGGGCAAATTACTGAACATCGTTGTTGGCTGATAAGGAGGCTTAGTGCGATATCTATTTTCGCTGTTTTTTGCGTTAGCGGTGTTGGTCACCGCTGGCTGCGGTTTTCACCTACAAGGTAAAACCCAAGTTCCAGCTGAATTAAAAACGCTTTACCTAAGCTCTGGTGACCCATACGGGCCACTATCTCGTGTAATGCGTCAACAATTGAGATTAAGTGGAGTTCAACTGGTTGAAACGCCAAAAGCAGATATTCCTGTTCTCAAAATTGTTGGATCTTCAGAAAATAAAGAGACTGTCTCTGTGTATCAAGACGGTAAATCGGCTGAACGTCAGCTCACTTTTGTCCTAGATGCACAAGTGATTATGCCTGATGGAACCATCTACCCTATTTCATCACAGGTTTCACGTCCATTCTTTGATAACCCATTAGAAGCATTAGCTAAAGATGCCGAAAATGATATTATCAAACAGGAAATGCGTGAACAGGCTACCGCTATCTTAGTACGTAAATTATTGGTGGTTCACAATGCTGAACGCCAAAAAGCGTCAGAGGCAGCTAAAGCGAAACAGATAATCTCACCAGCCAAATGATCCGCCTTTATCCAGAACAACTTAATGCGCAACTCCAAGAGGGGTTGCGCCAAAGTTACCTACTTTGGGGTAATGAACCGCTATTACTCCAAGAATCTCAAGATGCCATTCAAACGGTGGCAAAATCACAAGGCTTTACGGAACATTATCAATTTACCCTTGATAACAGCACTGATTGGAATGAAATATATTCACTCTGCCAGTCACTGAGTCTTTTTTCACAAAAGCAATCTATCTTACTCCATCTTCCTGAAAATGGTCCTAATGCGGCAATGTCAGAAAAGCTCTTACGCTTATCTCACGAATTGCATGAAGATCTCTTGTTAATTTTACGTGGACATAAATTAACCAAGGCACAGGAAAATAGCGAATGGTTTAAAACACTCAGCCAGCAAGGTATTTATGTGACTTGCTTAACCCCTGAGTTAGATAAATTACCAAATTGGGTAGCGAGACGCGCCAAGCAAAAAGGCCTTGAGCTTGATGAACAAGGTAATCAATTACTGTGTTACTGCTATGAAGGAAATTTACTCGCTTTAGCTCAAGCAATTGAACGCCTCTGTTTGCTCTATCCTGATGGTAAATTAACCCTGCCAAGAGTTGAAGCGGCTGTCAATGATGCCTCTCATTTTACTGCTTATCATTGGATTGATGCATTATTAGCAGGTAAAACCCAACGGGCATGGCATATCTTGCAGCAACTAAAAAGAGAGGATATTGAACCCGTTATTCTGCTTAGAACATTGCAACGCGAATTAATGCAATTAATTACCTTACATCGTAGCGCTAAAACGGCCTCCTTAAAATCCGTTTTCGATCAACATCGGATATGGCAAAACCGACGTCCGATATTTACCGCCGCGTTACAACGTTTGTCAGAGCATCAATTACTCACTGCCATGCGATTACTTACCCAGATTGAAATAACCCTTAAACAGGATCACGGACAAAACGTTTGGCCTGAACTTCATGCCCTTGGCTTATTATTATGTGGAAAAGCATTACCGGAAGGATTTATTCGCCATGGCTAGCACCAATAATAACCCCCCTTTAATTCATCAAGCCATTGCTCTATATGGTGGTACTTTTGATCCGATCCATTATGGGCATTTACGTCCTGTAGAAGCCCTTTCTGGCTTGATAGGGCTAAAAGAAGTGATTTGGTTGCCTAATAATATTCCCCCTCATCGCCCCCAACCAGAAGCCTCTTCACAACAGCGATTAGCCATGGTGCGGCTCGCATTACAACCTTTTAGTGCTTTCAAAGTCGACACTCGAGAGTTAGAGAAACCGACTCCCTCTTATACCATTGAGACATTAAAAGCGTTTAGACAAGAAATTGGTGAGAAACAGCCATTAGCCTTTATTATTGGACAAGATTCATTACTTTCAATTGATACTTGGCATAAATGGGAAGAGTTGTTAGATGTGTGTCACTTATTGGTTTGCGCTCGCCCGGGTTACCAAACCACATTTACATCACCACAAATGCAAACCTGGCTTGAACAACATCAAACCAAACAGCAAGCAGATATTCACTGTTTACCCGCAGGGAAAATTTTTCTTGCTGATACTCCTTTATACAATATTTCAGCGACCGATATTAGGGCTAGACATAAAGCAGGATTAGATTGTCATGATCTTCTGCCTGAGTCTGTTGAAAACTATATCAAACAGCATCAGTTGTATCGATAACAGATCTTAGAGATTAAAATTGCGCTCTTAAGTCATCAAATACCGCTGGATAAGGTGAAAAATAGCGTTGAGAAAGTAGATAATTATCAGGATAAAACGCCAAGTAGTTTTTCAACCGTGACAAAGGAGCCGAAAGACTCGTTTTTCCTTGCCGATAAGATAAAATCTCTTGTGTTAACAACTGTTTTTGCTCTGCGCTAAGTGCTCGCTTAAAATATCCCGCCATATGCATTAATGCATTGGTATGCCCTTCTCGAGTTGCTGGTATTGACAGTGCTTTCATTAAGGCCTTTTGATACTGCTCGGCAAATTGTAACAGCGGTAGCGAATTAGGGATATTGGCCATATAACGCCCCAATTCTCGATAAGCGACTTGAGAATAAGCCATTAACAAATATTTATATCGACTATGAAATTGGATCAGTGCTTTTTTGCTCAACTTAGCATTTACCTGCTGTTGATAATCAATTAAGGCAAAAAACTGTGTCAGAAAATGTTCCAATCCACTAGGTTGAGAAAATTGTTCAAGGGTTAATTGTAACTCTCCTTCCCCCAAAATCTGCGTGAATAAGGTTGATGAATAGTCCCCTTTCATTTTAACCCGACAAATCACTGCCTTATTTTGTCGTTTTTCATCATTATTTTGTTTAATTTCAATGCCTTCATAGCATAACAATTGACAAAATCGTTGCCAATCTGCCTGTAACAATGCGTTTTTGTTACTCGCTATTTCTGAAGTTTGCTCCAAATAATAATAATTTTCTTTCATTCGTCTGTTTCTCTTAGTCACTATCTCAACATTACACCGTATAATGATACAATCATTGACGTGATGATACCGTTATCAGGTATTTCACGAGCATTGACAGACATTGTTTTACTGTTATTCTCACCCTCGGTTCCTATTAAGGGAACTGTGGAGTAAAACTGTCGTCTAATTGGAAAGTTCTTATCTGCCGGCTTTTATTATTTATTATGGCGCAATAAATAGGCATATATGAATTTTTCTAAATCAAGCGTCGAATAGCAACCATACTTGATAGATGTTTTTGCTATCGACAACTGGAATAAATCATCGAGTAAAATAGATTTATTGGTATAAATTCCTTTAAAATAGCGCTTTGTTATTTTCTCGATTGAGTTAACTAAATAGAAAAAGGTGACCCTTTTGCAAGGCTCAGAATTACAGCAATTTATTATTGATAAACTTGAGGATTCTAAAGCTCAAGACATTATCGCATTAGATGTTCGTGGAAAATCAAGTGTCACTGATTACATGATCATCTGTACGGGAACTTCAAACAGACACTTAATGTCTGTCGCCGATAATCTGGTTGATGACTGTCGTGAAGCAGGATTACAACCTTTAGGCATCGAAGGACAAGGCGTTTCTGATTGGATTGTTGTTGACCTTGGTGAAGCCATGGTACACGTAATGCAAGAAGACAGTCGCCGTATGTACGAACTCGAAAAACTCTGGAGCTGAGTTTGAAATTACAGCTCATCGCCGTTGGTACAAAAATGCCGGACTGGATCCAGACCGGCTTTATGGATTATCTTAACCGCTTTCCCAAAGATATGCCCTTAGAACTCATCGAGATCCCCGCGGGTAAACGAGGGAAAAATGCTGATATTAAGCGTATTCTCGAAAAAGAAGGCGAACAGATGTTAGCAGCGGTAGGTAAAGGAAATCGTATCGTCACCCTTGATATTCCTGGCGCCCGTTGGGATACCCCAAAACTTGCCGAGCAACTCGATCGCTGGAAGTTAGATGGAAGAAATGTCAGCTTATTAATTGGTGGCCCTGAAGGTTTAGCCCCCGCTTGTAAAGCAGCTGCAGAACAAAGTTGGTCTTTATCTCCATTAACTATGCCACATCCGCTAGTACGTGTAGTGGTAGCAGAAAGCCTTTACCGTGCATGGAGTATTACCACAAACCATCCTTATCATCGGGAATAATAAATTGGCGGGTAAGTAAGTGAAATCAACTAATGGGATGAAGAAAAGAAAACGCACCCCGTTTCGAGATTATACAGCGGAGTCAAAACTCTTTATCCGCCGTGTTATTGTCGCATTTTCAGGGATCTTAGTTTTAACGGGCATCTTAGTTTTTAACTTGTATCACTTACAAGTCGCTCGCCACGATGATTATCAAACTCGCTCGAATGATAACCGGATCAAATTAGTTCCCATCCCACCGAGCCGAGGCATTATTTACGATCGTAATGGGGTTCCACTTGCCCTAAATCGTACTATCTATCAATTAGAAATCGTACCGGAGAAAGTGGCTAATATCCAAGAAACATTGGAGAGTTTACGAGAGGTCGTTGATTTAACTGACGACGATATTGCTGCATTTGAAAAAGAGCGAAAACGCTCTCGTCGTTTTAGTTCTATTCCGCTTAAAACGTCACTTGACCAAGTGCAAGTGGCACGTTTTGCCATTAATCAATATCGCTATCCCGGATTAGAAATCAAAGGCTATCAACGTCGCTATTACCCTTATGGTTCAGCCCTTACTCATGTTATTGGTTATGTTGCAAAAATTAATGATAAAGATGTAGAACGTCTTGAAAAAGAAGGGCTCTATCCTAATTACGCAGCAACCCGAGATATCGGTAAATTAGGTATTGAACGCTATTATGAATCTGTTTTGCATGGTAAAACCGGTTATGAAGAGGTCGAAGTTAATAGCCGTGGCCGTGTGATCCGCCAATTGCATGAGCAACCACCACAAGCCGGTAAAGATATCTACCTAACTATCGATCTTGAATTACAAACCTATATTGAAACGCTATTAACCACTAGCCGAGCGGCTGTGGTCGTCACAGATCCTCGTAACGGCGAGATATTAGCACTGGTTTCTAATCCAAGTTATGACCCTAACCTATTTGTTGGGGGAATATCTAATACAGACTATCAAGGCCTACTTAATAATCCCGATAGACCATTAATAAACCGGGCAACCCAAGGGCTCTATCCTCCGGCATCAACGGTTAAACCCTTTATGTCTGTTGCAGCCCTAAGTGAAGGGGTTATTACTCCTAACACAACTATCCATGATCCGGGCTGGTGGCAACTGCCCGGCTCTGAAAAACGCTATCGTGACTGGAAACGTTGGGGTCATGGAAAACTCAATGTTACTAAATCCATTATTGAGTCAGCAGATACCTTCTTCTATCAAGTTGCCTATGATATGGGTATTGATCGTATTTCCACATGGATGTCCCGCTTTGGCTATGGTGAATACACGGGGATTGACCTTTCTGAAGAGCGTAATGGCATTATGCCAACCCGAGAATGGAAACAACAACGATATAAAAAACCTTGGTATCAAGGGGATACCATCCCTGTTGGTATAGGTCAGGGTTACTGGACGGCGACCCCAATCCAAATGTCAAAAGCGTTAATGACCTTAATTAACGATGGTCAGGTTAAAACCCCTCACTTACTTTATGGCACCAAGTTAGGTAATGAAATGCTACCTTACGTGGATAAAGAGACACGCCAAATTGGCGATATCAACTCCGGTTATTGGGAGTTAGCGAAGTACGGTATGTATGGTGTTGCCAATCTACCCAATGGTACAGGGCGACGTAGCTTTGCTGATGCTCCTTATAAGATTGCTGCAAAATCAGGTACAGCACAGGTATTTAGTTATGAAACCTATAATGCTAGCCAATTAGCAGAACATCTTCGTGATCATAAATTAATGATTGCTTTTGCGCCTTATGAAAACCCTACCGTTGCCGTCTCTATAATTTTAGAAAATGGTGGTGCTGGCCCATCTGTTGGGGATATTACTCGCCAAATACTTGATCACATTATACTTGGAGACAACAACACCGAGTTGCCTATTTCCCCGCCTTCACCGCGTGGCTCAGAGGAATAACCCAATGACAGAAAATAACAAGAAAAAATCACTCTGGACGCGTTTACATATCGATCCATTCTTTATGCTCTGTATTATTGCCTTATTATGCTATAGCGCATTTATTATGTGGACAGCAAGTGGGCAAGATCCCGATATGATGGAACGCAAGCTGGGACAAATTGCTACGGGTTTTATCGTTATGATTATCATGGCGCAGATCCCTCCACGGGTGTATGAAAACTGGGCTCCTCACCTTTACGTATTTTGTGTTGTATTACTTATTTTTGTTGATGTCTTTGGGCAAATTAGTAAAGGTGCACAACGCTGGCTTGATTTAGGTATCATACGTTTTCAGCCTTCTGAAATTGCCAAAATTGCCGTTCCTCTAATGGTCGCTCGCTTTATGAACCGTGATGTTTGCCCGCCAACATTACGTAACACAGCAATAGCCTTAGTGTTGATCTTCGTTCCCACCCTTTTAGTGGCAGCACAACCTGATTTGGGTACCTCTATTTTAATTGCTGCTTCAGGAATTTTTGTTATCTTCCTTGCCGGTATGAGTTGGCGTTTGATTACTGTCGCAACACTATTAATTGCTGGATTTATTCCGATACTCTGGTTTTTCTTGATGCATGATTACCAACGAACACGGGTCATGATGTTACTTGATCCTGAAATTGACCCCTTAGGAGCCGGATATCACATTATCCAATCTAAAATTGCTATCGGTTCTGGTGGATTACATGGCAAAGGTTGGTTACAAGGGACTCAGTCTCAACTTGAGTTTTTACCAGAGCGCCATACCGACTTTATTTTTGCCGTACTCGCAGAAGAATTAGGACTGATTGGTGTTTTAATCCTACTAACGCTCTATATACTCTTAATTGCTCGAGGTCTTTATCTCGCGACAAAAGCACAAAATACATTTGGCAGAGTCATGATTGGTGGATTAATGCTGATCTTCTTTGTTTATGTTTTCGTCAATATTGGTATGGTGAGTGGGATCCTCCCAGTAGTCGGCGTGCCATTACCACTGGTAAGCTATGGGGGATCGGCATTAATTGTACTAATGGCAGGATTTGGCATTGTTATGTCAATTCATACACACCGAAAACTATTATCAAAAAGTTTATAATGAGGTTTCTATGCGTTTGCAATGGGTTTTGATGGGTGTCAGTGCATTGCTACTTGCAGGATGTGTTGCTGATAAACCTGTGAATAATAATCAGCCAACCACAAGGTTGCCAAATGTACCTACACAACCCGTATTAGGTATAGAGCCTCGTTATGAGCCTTATCACCCGACTGCGAATCAAGATTATCGTAAAAATGGGGTAATTTATCGCATAGTCAAAGATCCGGCGAACTTTAGTGAACGAGGACAAGCGATTGTTTACGACAGCTTAGCAATGAGTCGCTTAACAACCATAGGTGAACGAGTCAACCCTTATGAGTTTGCTGCGGCACACCCAACATTGCCTATTCCAAGTTATGCGAAAATAACAAACTTAATCAATGGACGCACAATGATTGTGCGAATTAACGATCGTGGCCCTTACGTTGAAGGCAAACAAATACAGGTTACACCTGCTGTTTATAACAGTTTGCAGTTAATGCCAACAACCCCTATTCAAATTGAAGGTATTGTCGTTGATCAAAATGGCCAAATAAGTGGTATTGGTACTCAAGGTGCACAAATAGAGAAAAGAGCCACTACATTACCTGAGCGTCCTAACTTTAATACTCAGCCATCGACAATGGCTCCCCAACCCTCTGTAACAGCACCGTCTCCCATAACAGTGACTCAACCAGCTCCAGCTCCAGCTCCAGCTCCAGCTCCAGCTCCAGCTCCACAGCCAGTATCTTCATCTAGCGCAATAGCGCAAGGCTACTATGTACAAGTAGGTGCTTTAAGTAATCAAACTAATGCACAAACATGGTTATCTGAATTAACCAATGCTTTAAATACCCAAGGTGTCATTAATACAACTGATGGACTACATAAAGTGCAATTAGGCCCCTACTCATCAAAAACGCAAGCCGAAACAATAAAAAGTGCTTTGAAACAAAGTAAAAATATCGATGGGTTTATTGTTAGCCAATAAAGGGTAATAATTCGTAAAAACTCTTTTTCTAAAAGCAAATTCAGGCATAGAATCACCTGAGTTTGCTGATATTTTTCTTATCAACTTTTATTTATTTTCCCTGAATTTCCGGAACAGACAAACAGAATGAAACAGACACGCCCAGTGAAATTACTAAGAACACGTCTATTTAGTGCAACCTTTATTTTATTAGCTATTAGCCATCATGCTATTGCTGATGACACATTAAAAACAATGATACCCGCTGTTCCTAATATCGAAGCCGAATCCTATATTCTTATCGACTATAATTCTGGGAAAGTCCTCGCGGAAAAAAACGCAGATGTCCGTCGTGATCCAGCCAGTTTAACCAAAATGATGACCAGTTATGTTATAGGTCAAGCCATTCGTGCAGGAAAAATATCAAACAACGATATTGTTCCTATTGGTGAAGAAGCATGGGCAACGGGCAACCCTGTATTTCGCGGCTCATCATTAATGTTTTTAAAACCCGGTGATAAAGTCACCGTTTCACAATTAACACGCGGTATCAATCTACAATCAGGTAATGATGCCTGTGTAGCAATGGCCTCTTATGTTGCGGGAAGCCAAGATACCTTTGTCACTATGATGAATGACTATGTTAAGCGTCTAGGTTTACAAAACACACAATTTCAAACTGTACATGGTTTAGATGCACCTGGGCAATACAGTAGTGCACGAGATATGGCATTGATTGGCGCCGCATTAATTCGTGATGTTCCAGAAGAATATGCCATTTATAAAGAAAAAGAGTTTACCTACAATAATATCCGTCAAACTAACCGTAATGGTTTACTTTGGGATACTAGCCTCAATGTTGATGGTATTAAAACGGGTCATACTGAAGCTGCGGGTTATAATCTTGTTGCCTCTGCAACAGAAGGAAATATGCGCTTGATTTCTGCCGTGATGGGTGGACACTCATCTAAAGGCCGTGATGCTGAAAGTAAAAAACTACTTACCTGGGGTTTTCGCTTCTTTGAAACGGTAAAACCACTGCAAGTGGGTAAAGAATTTGCTGCTGAACCTATCTGGTATGGTGATACTGATAAAGTGCAATTAGGGGTTGATAAAGATGTTTATCTCACGATCCCCCGTGGCCGACTCAAAGATCTAAAGGCCAGTTATGTATTAGATAATGTTGAATTACATGCGCCAGTCAGTAAAAACCAAGTGGTTGGCACCATTAATTTCCAACTTGATGGGCAAGTCATTGAACAACGTCCACTTGTTGTTATGAATGAAGTGAAAGAAGGTGGCATTTTCAGCCGCTTGATTGATTACATCAAATTATTATTTTCACGTTGGTTTGGTTAAGGCTTGAAAAGGATAAATGTGTCCATATATAAAGATTATATCGATATTGGAATAAACACATTTACCCATTCTATATTTACCCTAACTATCAGTATCGCATTCCTCATTATAGGAGGAATGCGCTTTTTATTTGTGCTGATGAGGTGTAAAAGAGATTATTAAAACAACATCGCCTGTTGTCTTAAGGATTACATTATGATGAAAACAAAATTAAACGAACTATTAGAGTTCCCTTGCTCATTTACTTACAAAGTCATGGGACATGCTAAACCTGAATTAGTTGACCAAGTCGTTGAAGTGATCCAGCGTCATGCACCCGGTGATTATACACCTTCAGTAAAACCAAGTAGCAAAGGTAACTATCACTCAGTCTCTGTGACTATCAACGCAACGCATATTGAACAAGTAGAAACCCTCTATAAAGAGTTAGGTGAATTAGAGCTTGTTCGCATGGTGTTATAATTTTTTTCTATTTGCCCCCTTACCCTATTAGGGGGCATTAGACGTACTTAAGAAGCAATATTACGCAGTATCTTCTCTTTATCTTTCTCTTTCTCTTTCACCTTACTTCTTATATTAATTCTTATTATTTCGTTATTGATTTGTCACCTAGTTTTAGCAAGTCTCACTAAAATAAAAGCCTAATTGGGGTTAATCGCCAATTAAGCTCTTCTTGGTTAATCACATCTATCCCCCTTCTCACTACGTCGTTTTTTTATCAATATTCCTTTATCAAACACAAACTGAAGCAATAATCTCATCTCATTCTGGTAGTTCATTTGTTGGAGCGTTATACTGCCTTTCACAATTACGCTACAAATGAAGATTTTCACGGTGCAAGATAAAACAATCATTATTCGCCAATTGGGTATGAAACCCTATTTACCGGTTTCTGATTCTATGCATCAGTTTACGGAAAAACGGGAAAGTCATACACCTGATGAAATATGGCTGGTTCAACATGAACAGGTTTTTACCCAAGGTCAAGCGGGTAAAGCAGAACACCTTTTAAACACAGGCTCTATACCGGTGATCCAATCTGACCGAGGTGGACAAGTGACCTACCACGGCCCTGGCCAACAAGTGATGTATGTTTTGCTTGATCTAAAACGTAACCATATTGGCGTTCGCCAATTAGTCACTGTTTTAGAGAATACTGTGATCAACACACTCGCAGAATTTAATGTAGACGCATATGCTCGTGCAGATGCACCGGGCGTGTATGTTAATGGTGATAAAATTTGCTCTTTGGGATTACGTATACGCAAAGGTTGCTCTTTTCACGGTCTAGCACTTAATGTTGATATGGACTTATCTCCTTTTACGCGAATAAATCCTTGTGGTTATCCTGATCTAAAAATGACACAACTGGTTGATTTGGCGCCTAATGCAACATCGGAACAAGTGGCATCATTATTAATCAACCATTTTTGTACACAACTGGGATTCCAACCACAGCAATAAAAATGCTATAATTTTTTTAACATTTATCATTTTTTTTTAAAACCCTGATTACCTCAGTCACATCGTGTTAATCACCCTAGATAACTGGAACTGGCACAATTATGAGTAAACCTATTCAGATGGAACGCGGCGTAAAATATCGTGACGCCGATAAAATGGCACTTATTCCTGTTAAAACAATCGTTACAGAACGTGAAGAACTGCTACGCAAACCTGAGTGGATGAAAATAAAGTTGCCCGCAGATTCAAGTAAAATTCAAGGTATTAAAGCGGCCATGCGTAAAAATGGCCTGCATTCTGTTTGTGAAGAGGCTTCATGCCCTAATCTTGCAGAATGTTTTAACCACGGTACCGCAACCTTTATGATCTTAGGGGCAATCTGTACGCGTCGTTGCCCATTTTGCGACGTTGCCCATGGTCGTCCTAACGCACCCGATCCCCAAGAGCCAATTAAATTAGCCCAAACGATAAAAGATATGGGATTACGTTATGTTGTTATCACCTCAGTAGATCGCGATGACCTACGCGATGGTGGTGCACAACATTTTGCCGATTGTATTACCGCTATCCGTGAAAAAAATCCTAATATTCGCATCGAAACTTTAGTCCCTGATTTCCGTGGTCGTATGGATAAAGCATTAGAGATCCTCACTGACACACCACCAGACGTCTTTAACCACAATTTAGAAAACGTACCTCGTGTTTATCGTCAAGTGCGTCCTGGTGCGAACTATCAATGGTCTCTAACGTTACTAGAACGCTTTAAACAAGCCCACCCAAATATTCCAACTAAATCGGGGTTAATGGTCGGTTTAGGTGAAACAAATGAAGAAATTATTGACGTGATGCGCGATCTGCGTAAACATGGTGTAACGATGCTGACATTAGGGCAATATTTACAACCCAGTCGTCACCATCTTCCTGTTCAACGCTACGTCAGTCCTGACGAGTTTGAATATATGAAAGAGCAAGCATTAGCGATGGGCTTTACCCACGCCGCTTGTGGACCATTTGTTCGTTCGTCTTATCATGCTGATCTTCAAGCTCAAGGGATTGAGGTTAAATAACGATTAATCTCTCTTATGCTTAACATTGCAATAGCTGTATTTATCGGCGGTGGTTTAGGTAGCGTACTACGCTGGCTAATTAGCTACCGCCTTAATTCTCTTTTTCCCCATTTTGCAACGGGGACCTTGGTCGCTAACTGTATTGGTGCCTTTATTATCGCCTTTGGCATTGCTTGGTTTAGTAAAGCTCCCAATATTGACCCTATTTGGAAAATCATGCTTACCACAGGTTTTTGTGGTGGCTTAACCACCTTTTCTACTTTTTCTGTTGAGGTGGTCGCCTTATTTAATGAAGGACGAATAGGCTGGGCATTAGGCACCATGGGGGCAAACTTAGCGGGCTCGTTTCTGATGACGGCATTCGCATTCTGGCTACTCCGTGAAATGTAGTCTCTTTAGTTACTTCTTCGTTTTCAGCAGGCTAAAAAGAAGGCAGAACAAGATAGTCAGCTTTTAGTAAAATAGTTTTAATTTATTTTAATAAATACTGTTCAGAAAGTGTCTGAAATGCTTCACCCGCTGACCATTGATTGGCAATGATGATGTTTAAATCCCCCCTGTATTTGACATAAAAAGACCCCCAATAATTGGTTGTCCAACTATTGGGGGTCATTTCAAAAACGTTTTTTACTTTTGGAGAAGTCGTTAATTAGATAGCGACAACGTTTGCAGCAGATGGCCCTTTCGCGCCGTCAGTAACTTCAAACTCTACCTTTTGACCTTCAGCAAGTGTTTTAAAACCTTCTGAAACAATAGCGGAAAAGTGGACGAACACATCTTTACTGCCATCTTCTGGAGTGATAAAACCAAAACCTTTAGTTTCGTTAAACCACTTAACGTTACCTTTTAATTTAGACATCAAGTTTACCTTTAAAATAGAAAATAAACGCAAGCGTTTTGCGTTGGCTATAGTAAAACAAAAATGATGATTCGCTGTCCACAGTCTAGATCACGAAACGCGTATTTTTTTTCTGTTAAACGATTATTATTCAGACAAATCCCATAACTTAAGCCATTAATCACTTAAGAAATAGTGCTTAATACTTACAATATGAACTATTCGTCAATATCCACTTTTTCATAGTGTAATAGCCAACGTTTGATATCAAGTCCCCCAGTATAGCCTACTAACTTACCATTATGACCAATGACGCGATGGCAAGGAATAATTAACGAGATTGGATTACGTGAATTTGCCATTCCTACCGCTCTGCAATAGTTGACGGAACCTAATGTAAGTGCCAACTTTTTATAACTCCAAATTTCACCATAAGGAATAGACTGTAAAGTCTGCCAAACGCGTATTTGAAATTCGGTTCCTTTTGGCGCTAGTGGCACTGAAAATAGGGTTCGTTTACCCGAAAAATACTCTTTTAACTGTTTTATACACAGGTCAATTATGGCATTTGAATTAACTAACGCCTCTTTTTCACTAACAAAGTTAAGGCTGGTGATGCCATCATCATCTGCGGTAATGGATATATAAGGCTTTGGAAAACCTTTCGGCGTATTGAGATAATCTTGGTACATAATGTGTTCTCTATTGATTTGTCTGTATCATCAAGATTAAAACATGCTTTGTAAGTAAATCAATCATCTAATTTTCTACTATACCTAATAAAAATTGCTCAAATGAGCGATAAGAAAATAAAATAAATCTGCTAACTGCTTAATTTTAATAATAATCATTATCAAAAATAAAAAACACCATATCTAGTGTGGTTGAAAAAGAATAAACCTATATATAGTATTTAAGCACTTTTCATTGTGACTGTGAGCAGACACATTCACATTTTTATAAGGGTTATTCTATGTCTGTGATCCTCTATACCAAACCAAATTGTGTTCAATGCAGTGCAACCGAGCGCGCATTACAACAACAAAAAATTCCTTTCACTGCGGTTGATCTCACCCAAGACACTCAAGCATTAGCAAAAATAGTTTCTATGGGATATCGCCAAGTACCAGTTGTCGTTAATGGTGACGAACATTGGTCTGGCTTCTGCCCAGATAAAATTCGTCAAATAGCGCGCTAAAGGAGCAACTTATGCAATCGACTGCCCCTTTAATTTATTTCTCTAGTCGCTCAGAAAATTGTCACCGCTTCGTACAAAAACTTAATCTACAAGCGACAAGGATAAAAGAGGATGAACCACTACAAGCCACACAACCTTTTGTGTTGCTCTGCCCAACTTATGGTGGCGGTGGCGTTAAAGGCGCAGTGCCTAAAGCGGTGATCCAGTTTTTAAATATTCCTGAAAATCGCCAATTAATACGCGGTGTTATTGCTTCAGGAAATACCAATTTTGGCTCTGCTTACGGCTTAGCAGGTGACATTATTGCACAAAAATGCCAAGTCCCTTTTCTCTATCGTTTTGAGTTACTTGGTACGCCTGAAGATGTTAAACGTGTAAAAACCGGATTAAGCACATTTTGGTCAGCTAGCAAATAATGACTGAAAAGTGAATGAGATAAAAAATATGACCCACTCTATAGAACAACTCGATTATCACGCCTTAAATGCCATGCTCAATCTCTATGATGAGCAAGGCAATATCCAGTTTGATAAAGACAAATTAGCCACCCACCATTTTTTTCGTCAACACGTTAATCAAAATACGGTGTTTTTTCATGATCTAAAAGAAAAGCTCGATTTTCTGGTGCAACAACACTACTACGAAGCACAAGTATTAGAGCAGTATGATTTCCCGTTTATCAAACAGCTTTTTAAGCATGCCTATAGCAAAAAATTTCGCTTTCAATCGTTCCTAGGTGCATTTAAATACTACACCAGTTACACCTTAAAAACCTTTGATGGTGAGCGTTATCTCGAACGCTATGAAGATCGTGTTTGTATGGTTGCCTTAACCCTAGCACAGGGGAATACCAAACTCGCCACTCACCTTGTCGATGAGATAATTAGTGGCCGTTTCCAGCCTGCAACCCCTACTTTCTTAAATTGTGGAAAAAAACAGCGTGGCGAATTGGTCTCTTGTTTTTTATTACGTATCGAAGACAACATGGAGTCCATTGGCCGAGCAGTCAATTCTGCGTTGCAATTGTCGAAACGTGGCGGAGGTGTTGCTTTCTTACTGACTAATTTACGAGAAGCAGGAGCCCCCATAAAACACATTGAAAACCAATCGTCTGGCGTAGTACCGGTAATGAAAATGCTTGAAGATGCCTTCTCATATGCCAATCAATTAGGCGCAAGACAAGGTGCTGGAGCGGTTTATCTCCATGCTCATCATCCTGATATCTATCATTTTCTAGATACAAAACGAGAAAATGCTGATGAAAAAATACGTATTAAGACGCTTTCATTAGGTGTCGTTATTCCCGACATTACCTTTGAATTAGCTAAACGCAACGAAGATATGTATCTATTTTCACCTTATGATGTAGAACGAGTATATGGCGTTCCTATGTCAGAAATCAGTATTAGCGAAAAATATACTGAAATGGTCAACAATGCAGAGATACGTAAGAAAAAAATTAAAGCACGGGCATTTTTTCAAACTTTAGCTGAAATTCAATTTGAATCAGGTTATCCCTATATTATGTTTGAAGATACCGTCAATCGCGCAAATCCGATTGCGGGCCGAATTAATATGAGCAATTTATGCTCAGAAATCTTACAAGTAAATAGTGCCAGTGAATACAATCCTGATTTAAGTTATCGACAAATTGGTCATGATATTAGCTGTAATCTCGGATCAATGAATATCGCCATGGCGATGGACTCACCAGATTTTGCGCATACCGTAAATGTTGCCATCAGAGCACTGACGAGTGTGGCACAAATGACTAAAATAGAATCAGTACCTTCTATTGAAAAAGGCAACCAAGCATCTCATGCCATTGGCTTAGGGCAAATGAACTTACATGGTTATTTAGCCCGTGAAGGGATTTATTATGGTTCAGAAGAAGGACTTGATTTTACCAATATCTATTTCTATACCGTAACATACTATGCCCTTTTAGCCTCTAACCAATTAGCGATAGAGACTAAACAGCGCTTTAAAGGGTTTGAACAGTCAAAATATGCCACTGGGGAGTATTTTGATAAATATTTATCAAAACAGTGGTTACCTAAAACCCAAAAAGTCCACCAGCTATTTAGCCAATCCAATATTCATATTCCAACCCAAGAAGATTGGCAAAAACTTAAGCTCTCGATTATGACTCACGGTATTTATAATCAAAACTTACAAGCAATACCACCAACAGGATCAATCTCTTATATCAATCACTCTACATCGAGTATTCACCCCATTGTGGCACCGATTGAAATAAGAAAAGAAGGTAAAATCGGTCGGGTTTATTACCCCGCCCCTTTTATGACCAATGAAAACCGTCATTTTTATCAAGATGCTTATGAAATTGGCGCAGAAAAAATTATCGATACCTATGCCCAAGCATCACAACATATCGACCAAGGATTGTCGCTAACATTATTCTTTTCTGATGAAGCAACCACAAGGGATGTTAATAAAGCACAAATTTATGCATGGCGTAAAGGTATAAAGACCTTGTATTACATTCGTATTAGACAAACAGCATTAGCCGGCACAGAAATAAAAGGCTGTGTTTCATGCGCCCTTTAATAATAATGATAAGGAAAGTGTTACTATGTCTGCATCTTATTTAAGTCGTGTTAATGCGATAAATTGGAATCGTATTGAAGACGAAAAAGATTTAGAAGTTTGGAACCGTTTAACCATGAATTTTTGGTTACCCGAAAAAATTCCACTTTCTAATGATATACCTTCATGGAATACCTTAACCCAAGCTGAAAAACAGTTGACTATCCGTGTATTTACAGGGCTTACACTGCTCGATACGATACAAAATACGGTCGGGGCACCAACCTTAATGCCTGATGCTCAGACTCCTCATGAAGAGGCGGTATTATCGAATATCTGTTTTATGGAAGCGGTACATGCTCGCTCTTATAGCTCGATATTTTCGACACTCTGCTTAACAACAGATGTTGATGATGCTTATCGTTGGAGTGAAGAAAATACCTATTTGCAAAAGAAATCAGATATTATTCTGCGTTATTATCAAGATAGTGATCCATTAAAGAAAAAAATTGCCAGTGTATTTTTAGAGTCTTTTTTATTCTATTCTGGATTTTATTTACCAATGTATTGGTCAAGTCGAGGGAAATTAACCAATACAGCCGACTTAATTCGTTTAATTATTCGTGACGAAGCTGTGCATGGTTATTATATTGGCTATAAATTCCAAAATCAGTTATTAAATAAATCATCATTAGAGAAACAAGATATTAAAGACTTTGCTTTCTCATTATTATTAGATTTATATGATAATGAAGTTAAATATACAGAAGATCTCTACGACTCTGTCGGTTGGACAGAAGATGTAAAAAAATTCCTTCATTATAATGCGAATAAAGCGCTGATGAATTTAGGTTATGAAGCACTATTTCCAGATGAAATAACTAATGTTAGTCCAGCAATACTTTCATCACTATCGCCAGATGCAAATGAAAATCATGATTTCTTTTCTGGCTCAGGCTCTTCTTATGTTATTGGTAAAACGATCAATACCGAAGATGATGACTGGGATTTCTAGCTAACCCTCTACAGTAAAAAAACAGAATACATTCATATTAATTATGAATTAATCGATTAATATAATGCACTGAAAAATAAAACTTATTTTTTAGTGCCTTTTTATTTGCTTGAAAAACAACCTGATTGTGTAATTTTTACCGTCCCATTAACCAGAATTATCAATTTTTTACGAATGATTTTTATGACTAGTTATCGATAACTTAAGATCACCCCTCAAAAAACATAAGATTTTTTAATGTTAATGCATTTTTTTCTATTTTTATTTTATTAGTATCTTTTTACATTTTTTTATTTTGTTGTTATTTCTATTGTGATGATAATTAAAATTAACATCTGAATAAAAATAATGTTATTTCATACAGTT